>CAZUGK010000133.1:0-9543 GCA_964619815.1 uncultured Clostridiaceae bacterium
TGACGAAGATATGCTGCAAATAGTTGAGAAGCAGACAGAAGGCTGGGTGGCAGGAATGCAGCTGACCGGTTTGTCCATAAAGAATATGGAAAAAACCCAGTTAAGAAGCTTTGTTAAAGAATTTAGCGGCAAAAACCGGTTTATAACAGATTACCTGATTGATGAGGTTCTGGAAAATCAGGAGGAGCAAATCCGTAATTTCCTGACCGGCACCTGTATATTGAAAAAATTCAGCGGAGAGCTTTGCGATGCTGTCACAGGCATTAGCGGCAGCAGAAAAATCATAGAGCGGCTGGAAAGGGAAAACATCTTCATAATATCATTGGACAACAACCGTACCTGGTATAGATACCATCATCTTTTTTATGAGTTCTTGAGTACGAACCTGGATGAGTGTCAAAAGGCCGAAATGTATAGGAGAGCGAGTTTGTGGTGCAGAGAGAACGGGTTTATCGAAGAAGCACTGGAATACGCATTGGAGGCGAAGGATGGAGAGGCCGCTGAAAGCTTGCTTAAGCAGGAAGCTGTGACGCTTTTCCGGAATGGAGAGGTGAAAACCCTGCTTAACCGGTTGGATTCATTAGCTGCAATCAAAAAAGAAAGGTCTGCCATCTTAGATGCATATAGAGTTATGTGCCTGTTTTTTAAAGAAGAAATACATTTAGCCTATAATGTGTCAGAAAAACTGGAAAGCATAAATTCGGTCAAGGACGATCAGGCAGCATTGGGACTTCTTCAAGCTGTTGCATCGTTGTTTTGTATTAATAATGACAAGAAGAATGCAGTCAGGCTGACAGAGAAAGCAGTCATGAACTTGAAAGGATCACATGAGTTCTTCTACTATTTTGCACTGATTTCAACAGCCGTGGTAAAATCCTTGGATGGTTATATTGCTGAAGCTGTAAATGTTTTAAAAGGGGTGTATGAAGAAATACACGGCAAGGGATACCGGTACCTGGAGATGGTGACTCTTGCAAATCTTGCAGTTAACATTAACTTTATGGGAAAAAGGAAAGAGGCACTTGCCTTATGTGAGGAAGCACTTGCAGGATATAAGGACAAAAAGGGAAATCTGCTGCCAATGGCAAGAGTTTTATACCAGCCGATAGGAATTTTATTATACTATAATAACAAGCTGGACGAAGCCCGGAAATACCTGGAGGGTTATATGACCTACTACAGTGAGGTAGAGCTTACATATACGATCGAATTCGGAGAATGGTTTTATATACTCTTACTTTATAGCAAAGGGGAAAAGGATTCGGCTGTTAAAATACTGGATAAACTAAAAGCTAAAGAAAGGAGCTTAAGGCTTAATCAAAAGACGGAGATATTCGAAGCTCTTGGGATAGAACTGCATGTCCGGGAAAGAAACCGCAGGATTGTATTACTGGAAGCTTTGGAAACAGAGCGTCATATTAGAGAGAAAAATCATGATAAGGTAACCCTATGGCTGAAGAATTTAGAAACATCAAGCATACCGGTGTTGCCCACAGCGCACATACATTTTACATATATAAGAGCTCTGATATTTCAAGGTAATTTGCAGGAAGCTGAAGTTGCCCTTCTAAAGCAGGAAGAACAGGCAAGAAAGTACGGAAGATGCGTAGAATTGATAACTGTGCTGTTATTGGAGGCTTTGATTAAAAACCGTATGAGAATGGAAGGCGAAGCCTTGGAATATGTAAAGGAAGCCTTGATGCTTGCAGCACCGGAAGGTTATATAAGAAGCTTTTTGGACGAGGACAAAGAAATATTGGGGTTGGCTTATAAAGTACGGGAGGTTGCCCCTGAATTTGTCGATCAGCTGATCCCGAAAGAGGAACCGCAAGCTTTTGAACTTGTGGAGGTTCTAAGCGGCAGAGAAATTGAAGTACTTGAGCTTATCGCAGCGGGGCTGTCAAACGGTGAGATTGCTGCTAAGCTTTATATAACAACAGGTACAGCCAAATGGCATATAAAAAATATATACGGCAAGCTGGGGGTCAATAAACGTACACAGGCTGTAGAAAGAGCAAGACAATTAAAAATAATATAACTTTTTTATTGGACATAGCGAATTCAGCGGCTGGAACATTTTCTTAAAAATGTTAATGACCTTATTAAAAAAATAGATTTAGTTTGGTATAATTATTAATTGATGTTATTGCTAAAATATGACATATTTATGCATATGTTGAGGAATATGGGGCTGAAAGCATGAATGAAAGAATTATCCTGAATACAAAGTTATATACACCTTCCGTCAGGCAAAATCAGATTTTTAGGGAAGTCCTAAATAAAAAGCTGAATGAAAGCCTGCTGAAGGGGCACAGAGTAATCCTTGTATCTGCGGCTGCGGGGTATGGCAAGACAACACTCATATCAGGATGGTCAAGCCAATTGGATTGTAGCTGTACGTGGTTTTCCCTGGATGAATATGATAACGATCCAACAAGGTTCATAAACTATTTAACCGCGGCAGTGCAAAAAATCGATGATAAGTTCGGGAAAACAATAGAAGATATTATGACTGCACCGAAGCTGCCCGGGGTAGAAATCATGAGCTCATATATTATAAGGGAATTGGAACAAGTGGAGGAACCGTTTATTTTGGTGCTTGATGACTATCATGTTATTAATTGCAGCTATATTCATGATTTGATGCAGAAGCTGCTTGATTCCCCGTCATTGGATGTTGTTGCAGCAATACTTACCCGTCAGGATCCTCCATTTACTCTCCCCAGGTGGAGAGCCAGAGACAGGATTACAGAGGTTAGAGCTGAAGATTTGAGGTTTGATGCAAGGGAAATGAAAGAATTCTTCGGAAGATATTTTGGTATTAGTTTAGAGAACGATATATTGAAAATGATTGAGGAACGGACGGAGGGATGGGCTGCAGGGCTGCAGCTGACCAGTTTATCCATAAGGGATATGGAAAAAAAGCAGGTAAGAAGCTTCGTTGAGCAATACAAAGGCAGTAACCGGTTTATAACAGACTATCTGATAGATGAGGTTCTGGAAAGGCAGGAGGACCGGGTGAGGAATTTCCTGTTCAAAACTTGTATTTTAAAAAGGTTCAGGGCAGAGCTCTGTGATTATATGACAGGAACAGAGGACAGCATAAGTATTCTGGAACAGCTGGAAAGGGAGAATCTGTTCATAGTGCCCTTGGATAGCAGCCGTACTTGGTATAGATACCATCATCTCTTTTCTGAATTTATACGGTTGCAGCTCGATGAGGAGCAGAAGACAGAAGCGTACAAGAAGGCATGCTTCTGGTTCAGGGAGAATGGATTTATTGAAGAGGCTCTGGAGTATGCTTTGGAGGCGAAAGATGGAGAGACAGCGGCAAGTCTGGTTAAAAATGAAGCAATGATGCTTTTTCAAAAAGGTGAGCTGAAAACCCTGCTTTCGTGGTTGAATTCAATAGCAGCAATAAGAGAGGAAAAGGAAGGTATTCTGGAAATATATAGAGTCTGGTGCCTGTTAATCACGGGAGAAATACCTGAAGCCAACAAAGTGCTTGAAAGCTTGGCTGATATTAAGGAAAGCAACGATGATCCAATTATAGCAGGAATGGTACGCGCTTCTGCGCCCTTCAGGTATGACAGCGAAGATAAAGAGAAGGCCATGAAGCTTGCAGAAGAAGCAGTTTTACTTGTGAAGGATAATCACAGCCTATTCTATTATGGGGCATTAATGTCTCTGGGTCATGCAAAAGGTGTTAATGGCTATACCGGTGAAGCGGCAGCTTTGAATGCAAGGGCTCATGAAGGAGCTCGCAGAAATGGCTATCGTTTCTTAGAACTGTCGTCTCTTTTTGATCTTACAATCTACCTTAATTATATGGGAAAAAGAAGAGAAGCGCTGGCATTGTGTGAAAGAACGCTTGAAAGAAGTACGGATCAGAGTGGGAATCACTTACCCATGGCTAAAATAGTATATTTACCGATGGGGGTGCTTCTATATTGCTCCAATAAGCTGGAGGAAGCCAAAAGGTATCTGGAGGAAGGTATAGCCTGTTATCGTGAGCTGGGATTCGAACATCTGGCCGGATTGGGAGAATGGTATTTAGTGCTTTCGCTTTATGCTATAGGAGAAAAAGATAAGGCATTTGAAATGGCATACAGATTAAAAGCTTATTTTAAGGATTTTGCTCCCCACAGGATTACTGTCTTTTTTGAAGCATTGGAAATGGAGCTGCACCTCAGGGAAGGAAATGTTGAGAGGGTTGCCCAATGGCTGAACGAACCGGGAACAACCATTGATAAGGTATCGGGCTTACCGGACGTAAATCCTTACTTTACATGTTTAAAGGCTATGATTTTGCAGGGAAATTATCTCAAAGCCGAAGCTGCTCTTGAAGAGAAGGAAGAACTGGTGAGAAAAGAAAGAAGATATGGGGAATTGATTACAGTACTGATACTGTCAGCTTTGGTCAAAAAGCACCTGGGGATGGAAGGGGAGGCCTTGAGCTGCATCAGAGAGGCATTGACAATAGCTGCTCCTGAAGGATATGTAAGGAGCTTTCTTGATGAGGGAGACGAGATTTTGGAATTGCTCCATAAAGTGAGGGATACTGCCCCCGGATTTGTGAATAAACTGACCGGTGAAAAAATAGGAAAATCTTATGAGCTTACAGAGCCACTGAAAAAAAGAGAAGCAGAGATACTCAGACTTATAGCTGAAGGCCTCTCTAATGGTGAAATTGCAGAAAAGCTTTATATTACAACCGGAACCGCCAAATGGCATATCAAAAACATATTTAGCAAGCTGGGAGTGAATAAGCGCACTCAAGCAGTGGATAAAGCAAGACAACTGAATATAATTAGCTGATTTATCATAAAAGATAAAAAACCTTACTTTTTACCTTACTTTTGGTAGGTGGAAAGTGAGGTTTTTTTATTTATTATGGAAGGAGTCGAAAAATAGCATGGATAAGCAAATTTTATCGGAATCAAGGAGGAAGGATAATGAAGAAAAAGGACAGCTTTAGAGTTATCAGTCTGATTTTGTGCCTGCTGCTGATGTTTCCGGCAACAGTTTTTGCACAGCAACCCGCTGTTGACTATAGCGGACATTGGGCTGAGAAGCAGATCAAAAGTTTTCTGGAGAAAGGGTTTGTCAGTCTTTACAAGGATGGAACCTTTAGACCGGATAGCCCGATTACAAGAGCTGAGTTTGCAGCAATAGCAAATAAAGCATTCGGGTTTATGGAAAAGGATAATAGCAATTTCACCGATGTAAAAGCTGGTGATGCTTTTTATAATGATATGGCTATTGCCAGGAAAGCAGGCTATCTGGTTGGTCTTCCGGATGGAAGGGTCAAGCCGGAAGATTACATGGCACGCCAGGAATATGCGGTTATAATATCAAGGCTCTTAAAGCTTGATGTTAAAAAGGATATTTCTGCTGCTGACAAGTTCAAGGATACAGCAAAAATTCCAGGCTGGAGCAAGGGCGCAATCGGCGCCGCTGTGAAACTGGGGTATATGCAGGGAAATCCGGACGGAACTTTTGGCCCCGGCGGATTCATAACAAGGGGACAAGCAGTAGCAGTCCTTGAAAGGTGTTATCTGGACAATGTGAAAGTGGCCTACGGCAAGGCAGGTACATATTCAGCAAAAAATGTTGAAGGAAGTGTTGCCATCAATGTTCCGGATGTAACACTTGAAAATACGTCTATATCAGGCAACCTCATAATCGGTGAGGGAGTAGGAGACGGAAATGTAAAGCTTAAGAATGTTATAGTCAAGGGAAACATCCTTGTAAAAGGCGGCGGACCCAATAGTATTGTACTGGAGGACTGTCAGCTTAAAAATATTATTATAATAAAAAAAGACGGCAAAGTAAGAATAGTAGCAGTTGGAAAAACAACTGTTGAAAAAGCCGATATACAATCAGGCGGAAAGCTTGAAGAGAAAGATGTTACGGGAAATGGCTTCAGCTACGTAACTATAGCTGAAAGCGTGGATATTAATGAGCCGATAATGCTACAAGGCGATTTTGAATCGGTGCAGATACTGGCAGATAATGCAAAGGTAGAAATCATATCAGGTACTGTCGGTAAGGTAGAAGTCTCGCAGTCAGCCGCAAATGCCCAGGTTAATATTGGCAAAGGAGCTAATGTAACTAACCTGGTCGTTAATTCAGCAGCAGTGGTAACCGGTACGGGAACAGTCGGAACAGCACAGGTAAACGTGCAGGGAGTATCAATAACCGTGCCTGTAATGACAATAAATACCGCTGCGGGTGTTACGGTGACTACTACAGCTCCAACGGCTCCAGCAACGCCGCCACCGACACCGCAGCCATCCTCACCTGGAAGCGGCGGAGGCTCCGGAGGAGGCGGGGGTTCGAATGGAGGTTCTAATGGAGGCGGTAACAACAATAAGCCAAGTATCACAATAAATTCTATTTCTGAGCAAGTTGTCAATGTCGGTTCTTCTGTAAATGTGACAGTAATCAGTAATCCTGCAGATGCTGATAAGACTGCAGTATCCGGTAATACATCCGTAGCGGCGGTATCTGTTTCAGGTAATACCCTTAAGGTTACCGGAGTATCTGCGGGTGAATCAATAATCACAGTTACATGTAGTAAATCGGATTATAAAAGTGCCAGCACTACCTTTAAAGTTAAGGTAAACTCGTTGGCAACCCCTACAGCCGATATGGAACTGAAATTGACGGAACCGGCAGGAGTAGGTAATACTATAAGCGTTGGAGGGGCAGCTAAGACCGGTGCGGTAAAGGTAGTAAACGGGACAAAGTCAGTAGTTTTAACAGGAAAGAAAACAACAGCACAAACCGTAGCGGTAGATGGAGCTAATGCAGAGGCAGTAACCGCAGGTGGAACAGCTACCGCCCCCACGTATACGGTTAATACGGCAGATATGGCGGCAGCAGGCGGAAGCAAGGTGTTCACATTAACAGTAAGTGAAGCAGGAAAGACAAGTATCATATACAACATAATAGTAGAGGTGGCTGCACAGGCAGGACCGTTGGCAAAGGTAGCGAAGCCTAGATTGTCAGCGGCAGGAATAACAAGCTGGCCAGATGTAGCTAGTGAGACAGGCTACAGTATACAGTTATACAAGGATGGAGCAGAACTAGGAGAACCAGTAACAGGAGCTGCAGACCAAACATCTTATAACTTTTCATCAGCAATGAAATCAGCAGGAGCGGGATTATATACAGTAAAGGTAAAGGCAATAGGTGACGGAATAACCTACCAGGACGGACCGCAGTCGGATGCATCCAATGAAATCAGACAAATTGTAGCAGTAACTGCCGGACTCGTGTGGAAGGGCGAAACGGCACATTGGACGGAAGTTGAATATGCAGACAGCTACGATGTATATTTATATAGGACTGGTTATGAAAACTACTTGACAATTAAAAGCATTCCAAAAGCAAACGCAGCTGCAGGAGCAGATTTTTCAGGAGATATGACAGAAGATGGAACATATACATTTAAGGTAGCTGCAAAAGGTGATGGTAACAATGAAGCAGATGCGGAGATTTCGGAGGCATCGGATGAATATGTGAAAGTTACCGCTACAGGCGATATGGAGCTGGCATTGACGGAACCGGCAGGTGCAGGTAATACTATAAGCGTTGGAGGGGCAGCTAAGACCGGTGCGGTAAAGGTAGTAAACGGGACAAAGTCAGTAGTTTTAACAGGAAAGAAAACAACAGCACAAACCGTAGCGGTAGATGGAGCTAATGCAGAAGCAGTAACCGCAGGTGGAACAGCTACCGCCCCCACATATACGGTTAATACGGCGGATATAGCGACAGCAGGCGGAAGCAAGATGTTCACATTAACAGTAAGTGAAGCAGGAAAGACAAGTGTCGTATACAACATAACAGTAGAGGTAGCTGCACCTGCACCGGCAGGACAGTTGGCAAAAGTAGCGGAGCCTGTATTGTCAATAAAAGGAATAGCTACTTGGACAGATGTAACTAATGAGACAGGCTACAGTATACAGTTATACAAGGATGGAGCAGAACTAGGAGAAGCGGCAACAGGAGCCGCAAACCAAACAGCTTATGACTTTTCGGCAGCAATGAAGACAGGAGGAACGGCTGTATATACGGTTAAGGTAAAAGCAACAGGTGATGGAAAAAATTACTTGGATGGACCGCAGTCGGAAGCATCCAATGGAATTACACAGCTTGCGACAGTAACTGAAGGACTTATTTGGACCGGCGATACGGCACATTGGACAGAAGTCGCAAATGCAGACAGCTACGATGTATATTTGTATAGAAACGAAACCTATTTGAAGACAAGTACCATTCCGACAGCAAATGCTGCTGCAGGAGCGGATTTCTCAGCGGATATGGCGGAAGATGGGACATATACATTTAAGGTGGTTGCAAAAGGTGATGGTACGACAGAAGCGGATGCGCTGATGTCATCAGCATCTGGTACCAATGTGAGAGATGCCGCAGCAGACCGGCAGGAGTTGGAAGCCGATAAGGCGGCACTGGCTATTCCGTTGGGAGAGAACAGTGCGTTAGACAAAATTAAGGTGAAACTGGGAGTACTACCGACATTGCTCACACATGGTACAACAGTAGAATGGGAATCAAACATGCCATCGGTGGTAAGCTCTGACGGACAGAAAGTAAAAAGGATTGTGGGTCAGGATGTAGAAGTAACATTGACTGCAAAACTAAAAAATGGAGCGCAAACTGATACACAGACCTTTAAACTGGTAGTCATACATTGGGTGGAAAGTTTAGGTCAGGTATACACGCCTGTGTTCAAGGGCAGTGGAATAGTTACCTGGGGCAATAAATTGAATGCCAGTGGCTATATTGTAAAGCTGTATAAGGAAGATAATAATAATAATATACTAATAACAACGAAAGAGACGAAGGTAACAGATGCAAATCCGACCTCCGTAGACTTTTCCTATGAAATGCTTCAGCAAGAAGCAGGTTTATATAAAGTAACGGTGACAGCAAAAGGAGACGACATAAATTATGAAAATGGGCCTGAGTCAGCTCCGTCATTAAAAGTCAGGAAGCTTGAAAGAGTAACAAAAGGCTTGCAATGGACAGATTATGTTGCACATTGGGAGCCGGTAGAATATGCAAAAGGATACAGGGTATCTTTGTTCAGAGGTAATGAGGAAATTATATCCAGAGATGTTCCTGCAGAAAATGTAGCAGCAGGAGTGGATTTTTCCAGCTATGTAGAAAACGGTCCTGAAGGAGAATATATCTACATTGTATTTGCAAAAGGACTTGACGATTTTGTATCAGACCCGATAGGCTCACCTGAATCGGATAAAATTGTGAGAGCAGTACCAACGGAAGAAATGGCGCTGACATTGACAATACCGGCTGTAGGTGGAGATAACTCAATCAATGTTGGAGGAGCAACCAAAAAAGGTACAGTAAATGTAGTATACGGGACAGATTCAGTAGTTATAACAGGAGGAAAAACAGGAGCACAGACTGTGATAATAGGTGAAATAAATGCAGGAGCAGTAACAGCAGGCGGAACAGAAACAGCTCCTACATTCACAGTGGACACAGCTTATATAG
>CAZUGK010000133.1:9553-11498 GCA_964619815.1 uncultured Clostridiaceae bacterium
TAACAGTAACCGAAGAAGGAAAGAGCAGCTTAGTATATCATGTTACTGTAACTGTAGCGGTAAAACCGCCTACATTGTCAGCAGCAGGAATAGCAAACTGGGAGGACGCAGCATATGAAAAAGGCTACAGTGTGCAGTTATATCAGGATGGATCAGCAGAAGGAGCACCGGTGATCCTAGATGCAAATACAACTACCTATAACTTTTTATCAGCAATGAAGACCGGCGGAGCGGCAGTATATACTGTAACGGTAAAAGCGATAGGTGACGGGATAACATACATAGACGGGCCAGAGTCGAAAGCATCCAATGGGATTAGGCTGATGGAAAAAGTATCTAGCGGTTATTGGACAGGTTATGTAGCACATTGGGAGAACGTAGGAGCAGAGAGCTATGAGGTGCAACTGTACAGAAACGGCACATATGTAACATCTAAAGAAGTTCTCTTTGAGAATACTACAGCGGGAGCGAATTTCACAGATAATATAGTCAATGGGGAAGATGGGACATACGGTTTTAAGGTCATTGCAAAAGGTGACGGTGTAACACAAGCAGATGCAGATATTTCGGATATGTTGGCCAATTTTGCTAAAGAAACAACAGCTGACATAACACCGACAATGACGTCACCCGCAGTAGGCGGAGACAACACCATTATCGGTGGAGGTGCAGACAAGACAGTCACAGTAAAGGTAGCAGCAGGAACCACCCTTGTCAAACTTGAAGGAGCAAAGGCAGAAAGTCAGACTATAGAAGTAGGCGGGACAGATGCATCTTCAGTAACCTGGTACGGTACAGTTACTTCTTTCGATTACAGGGTGGATACTTCGGCTATAGCTGCAACTGGTGGCAGTAAGGTATTCACATTAAAAATAAATGAAACTGGGAAGATCAGCATAGTATACAATATAACAGTAACTGTAGCGGCACCTGCTGCGGGAAGCCTGACAGTAAGTGGAGCAGATGACGATAACAGTAATGATATGACTGTAATAAAGGTCACCGAAGTAACAGAAGCAGGTAACGAGCTTGTATACAAGAACTTCGGCGGAGGCGCGGCTGTATTGCCGATGCTTGATGAGGTAGTGGAAGCAGGTTGGACATTGCTGCCCGGAGACGGAATAATCCCAGCAGCTGATGGAGACAGCATCGTTGTTGTAGAAAGAGAGACAGTAACCAATAAGGCAAAGAAGGCAGGCAAAACAGCAGCGGTGGTGCAGGTTGAAATTCCGGATACAACAGCACCAGAATTTATAGAAGGATATCCAACAACAAGTATTCCGGGAACTAGCAGCCTGATACTATTTTCTAAAATAGACGAGGCAGGAACCGTGTATTATGTGGTATATGAGGGTGGAGCGGCAGCACCGACAGCAGAGATATTGAAAGCGGAAGGGACTGCTGTTAGCGTTCAGGATACCATTGAGGTCAGCATAGAGATTATAGGTTTGCAGGCAGACACAAATTATGACATTTACGTGGTGGCAGAAGATAAAAAAGGGAACTTGCAAGCAGATATTAAAAAGGTTAGTGTTAGAACTGCAAAATAATTACTAGTTATCCGAGGTGTAAGGAGATTAAAGGGGCTGTGGATGCAGCCCCTTTTACCTGTTTTACTGAAAGAAAAGGTGGCCCTTGACAGAATAGCATGCATACTGCTGTTTCAGCTGCCTTAGGGAACATTTATCAAAATACTTTATCTTGGAGTGTTTCTCTCTGAGATTTCCTATATATCATCCTGCAAGCATTATCTACAATAGGGCGTTGAAGGATGTGTATTTGCAGGACCTGTACAAGTTAAGGGACTATATGAAAAAAGAAAAGCTTGTATGATAGGAACCGGAAATCCGGTTCCTTTATTCATAAATTGGAGTTATGATATAATTATGGATATAGTGCGAGCTGTGAAACAGCGAGCGAAAGCTCAACGTTTCCACTTGGGGGC
>CAZUGK010000134.1:0-11441 GCA_964619815.1 uncultured Clostridiaceae bacterium
CCTGTTATTTTTGAATATTACTTTGGGCTTTGTGATTTATTGGCTTAGCCCTTTGGACTTAGTAACATCTTTAATGAGCTGCGTACCTGGTGGACTGAGCGATATACCTCTTATCAGCGCAGACATGGGAGCTGATCCTCCAAAGGTAGCGGTGCTGCAATTTGTACGTATGGTTATGGGCATCGGTCTATTTCCTACATTGATTTCCCTGGTTGATCGGATAGAAAAGAAGAAGCTCAATGCATGTGAGCCCTGCAAGTCATCAATTCCGATTAGCAGGACAAAGTTTGAAAAACAAAGCAGTAAAGTATTTTTCTTGACTATGTTAGTAGCCTTTTCAGCCGGAATTGCAGGAGTATTTCTCGATATTCCTGCTGGCGCTCTTTTATTTTCCATGATAAGTGTAATATGTCTGAAGTTCTTTTTTAACAAAAGCTATATGCCTATGTGGGTAAAACGATTTGCCCAAATACTTTCAGGAGCATACATAGGCTGTTATATGGGCTATGATGATGTGTTGGAGCTAAAATATCTTATTTTACCTGCATTTCTCTTAGTTCTGGGTTATTTCATTACTTGTATAATTGTTGGCAAGATACTCAGCAGACACTTTGATATGTCTCTTAAAGAGGCCATGCTGGTGGCAACTCCCGCTGGTGCATCCGACATGGCTCTTATTTCCTCAGATTTGGGAGTGCAAAGCACAGACCTTATTGTGCTTCAAATCATCCGTCTTGTTGTTGTAGTCTCATTATTCCCTCAAATTATAAATTTTGTTGTCGCTTTGATTAGCTGAACAATTCCGAGTAATAACGGAGGGTTGTGTTATGTTCGAAGAACGTTCTTTACTCAATGTGAAGCAAGCGGAAGGCCTTATAAGAAGCTGCGGTTTGTCTGTAAATTATGATGTAGACTATACTGTAGGTATATTTGATGATGATGTACTTGTTGCTACCGGCTCACTCTCGGGAGATATGATACAAATGCTGGCGGTATCCTCAGACTATCAGGGAAAAGATCTGACCGCTATTGTAATCACTCATCTGATAAACTATGCCTGTCTGGTGAAAAAGAGTAATTTATATCTTTTTACCAAGCCTGAAAAGATAAAGATGTTTGTACCTCTGGGCTTTAATATTGTAGCTGTTGCCAAACCCTATGCCGCACTATTAGAGTTAGGATCAGGCATAACAGAATACCGCAGCCGTATTAAAGAAGCGGCAGGCGAATTTAACTGATTTTCGTCAGCGATTGTTATGAATTGTAACCCTTTTACCCTGGGCCACCGCTATCTTATTGAAAAAGCAGCCGCCCAAAGCGGCAAGGTATATATTCTGGCCGTGCAGGAAGATGTTTCGGTCTTTCCTTTTGATGTCCGCTACAGGCTCATCTGCGAAGGTACCGGCGATCTTCCCAATGTTAAGGTAATACCAGGCGGAAGATATGTTGTTTCTTCACTTACCTTTCCTTCTTACTTTACAAAGGATACACAATATGCAAATGCTAACGCTGCTATAGATGTGGAGCTTTTTTTAAAGCATTTAGTTCCCACTCTTGGTATTTCAAGAAGATACATCGGTACCGAGCCCTTTTCCCCGGTAACAGAAATATATAATAGAACCATGAAGGAACGGCTAATTCCTGCAGGAATAGAAGTACTGGAGCTTCCCAGAATTGAAAAATCAGGTTCTGCAATCAGCGCATCCCGTGTCCGTGAACTGCTGTCCCAGGGCAATATGTCTGCTGTAAAGGAGTTAGTGCCGATAACCACTTATAATTATCTGACAAGTGAAGCTGCTGCTCCAATTCTAAAAAAGCTTACAGTGCAGCGTTAAACGAAAAAAAACTGCATTCAAAATGCAGTGCTTAAAATATTACACCTGATTGGATACCAGTATAGACAGTATAAGAACCAAGGTAATAGCGAAAATAAAAATACCATATATGATGCTGTTGAACCGGTATCGCAAATGTTCAAACACCGTTCCCAGATTTACTTCTGAGTCATCATAGGCTGGTGTTCCGACAGCACGCTTCTCAACAATTCTTGATATTTTTAATTTATTATGCCGCATTAATAACATTTCCGCATAGTTCTGCGAATTTTTCCTGAGCTTTATTTCACTAATACACTTTATACCTGCTGTAATCCACAATGCAGGCTTCAATACTGCTGAGTCAACAACGCTAAATACAGCTAATCCCAATCTGTACAGAAATTTACCCAAAGGAATGTATATAACCTCTTCCAGATTCAAATTGTCAGGTATTGGATTAAAATACACCCATTGACCCTCCACCTGCTTTCTGAATAACTTCCGGAGTACCAGGATAAATGCCGCAATCCCAATAGCCAAAGTCATTGCAGAGCTGTAAATGCTTTCTGCAGTATACAATGTGAATTCAAAGGTATCCCCGTGGCCTATCAGGTAGGCCATGGCGCCAGATACTACTTTCATTAAAAGTTCGGGCATAAAGCCCATCAGAATAACACACAGGCTAATAATAACCGAAGGAATCAATCCCCTGACGTTCATATGCTTTTTATATTGACCGTAATAGTCCTTATTATTTTCAACAAACACTGTAATAAATATTTTTAACATATATACTACTGTTAGTGCACTGCAGGCAACAAAGAGGATCTCTGCCCACCGGAAAAGCTTGCTTTGGTATATATGCTGCGCCTCCACTAAAGCCTCATGCAGCAATGATTTGCTGGCAAATCCGCTAAAACCCGGAACCCCGGTCATACCCAGTAAACCTACAAGAAATGTTAACTTTAGAAGATGCTTCTTTCTTCCAAAGCCTCTGATCAGGTTTATATTCATCTCCTGCAAAGTCAGATAAATAATGCCAGCGCTTAGGAATAACAGCACCTTGAACAAGGAGTGATTTATTATATGCAGCAGGGTGCCGTATGCCGCAATTGCACCATGCTCTTCCAACAGACCGATGAGGCCTATACCAACGATGATGTAGCCAATCTGTCCCATACTGCTGAAGGCCAGTATTCGCTTAAGATGCTTTTGAAAGATAGCCAGAAAGCCTCCCGTAAGCATAGTCGCAAAACCTAAAAGCAGCAGTATCGATGATATATAAAAATCACCTTTCATGATAACCACCGAAGTTAACAGTATCCCAAAAACTCCAGTTTTGGACAGAACTCCGGAAAGCACTGCACTTGCTGATGAAGGAGCAGCCGTATAAGCTTGCGGCAGCCATACATGCAGCGGCACCATGCCCGCTTTCACACCAAAACCAACGAGCATAAGCGCTGCAATTATATACCGGACAGCTCCGAGTTCTTCCACTCTATCCGGAAGCAAATCAATATTCAATGTGCCGGTATAGTCATATAAAAGAAACAATCCCATCAAGAGGAAAAGCCCGCCTATAATGGCTGCAGCAATATAACTGGCTCCTGCTTTATGAGAGTATTTATCCTCGTCATGTATAACCAACAGATAGGAAGAAAAGGACATAAGCTCGAAGAATGTAAAGAGATTCAATAGATCCTGTGAAATAAAGGTGCCTACCGTACTGCTTAAGGTAAGCATGAAAAAAGCATAGTAACGGTTCCTGTTCTTGTACTTGATCAGATATTGCGTGGAGTAATAAGCCGCAAGCAGCCAGATAAAAGAGGCAAGGAAAACAAAGATATACCTTAAGCTATCAAGCTTCAAGTACAGCCCCTCTCCTATAATATCAGGTATAACCAAACATACCGGACCATTTTTGATATAGACGGAAAGCAGACATACTGCTGCAAATTCAACCGCAGTTAGTATTATGCCAAAGAGGTTCCGGGCCTTCTCATGTTTTCTCCCGATCAACCAGCCGGCCAATGCCCCTAACATTGGCAAAACTAAAATAAATAACAGTAAAAATCGGCTGAGCATTTATATCACCTCACCAGCAATTTCTTTTATATAATCCAGAACAAGATTTGGGAATAGCCCCAGCAATACTGCAAGGACAGTCAAAAACATGATAGGGATAAGCATGTTTGCCGGTGGGTCCTTACTTGAAACCTCCTGCTGATAATCATTCCCCGGGAAAAATGCCGCAATGATTATAGGAATCAAATAAGCCGCTGTGAGAAGGGCGCTTGTCAGAAGAATTATTACAAATATGGCACGGTTCTCATGCAGCCCGCCCAAAGCCAGGTACCATTTGCTCACAAAGCCATTGGTAGGTGGAATTCCAATAAGTGAAACCGATGCAATTGAGAAGCACCACATGGTAACAGGCATTTCCTTCCCTATCCCTTTTATTTCATGGATGGTTTTTTTCCCTGTCATGTACATCACTGCGCCAACGCAGAAAAATAAAGTTATTTTTATAACTGCATGGTTGACCAGATGCATTAAGCCCCCAATCAAGCTATCTCTGTTTAAAAGGATCAATCCAAGTATGATATAACCTAATTGACTTATGGTTGAATAAGCCAGCCTTTTTTTCAGGTTTTCCTGATGAAAGGCCAGTATGGACCCCATCAAAATGGTCAGAACAACCAGCACCCCCGCAAGATATATGCTGTTACCGGCTCTTATAAGCTCAGCACCGAATATATAGTATGTCACTCTGGTTAAAGCAAACACTCCTGCTTTGACCACAGCTACCGCATGAAGCAGTGAACTGACAGGCGTAGGCGCCACCATTGCCGAGGGGAGCCATGAATGCAACGGGACAACAGCTGCTTTGACACCGAAACCTATAAGGAAAAGAATATAGGTATACAACAACAAATCATTATGTACTGCCGCTGCAGTGCCTAAAACACCATGCCCGGTAAATCTGAAATCACTTTCCATAAGATATAGCAGCGCAATACCCGCCAGAACTAAAGCAGCTCCAAAAAAAGAATAAGCAAGATACTTCCGGCCTACCTGCATCGCTTCCATACTCCCGCTGTGAATAACTAGCGGGAATGTCACCAGAGTAAGGAATTCATAGAACAAATACATTGTAAAAAGGTTTCCGGAAAAAGCAATTCCAAGTGTAATCCCCAGCGTCGCCATAAAAAATGTAAAGAAGCTTTTTTCCTTTCCCTCGTGCTTCATATACTCAAAGGAGTAAAAAGCAGTGCAGACCCACAACAGCGAAACCAATAGCCCGAAAAGCTTTCCCAGTTTGTCGACCTTAAAATAAATATCCAGCAGCTGGTTTATTTTTATTAACCTGTATTCAGGCAAATTTAAAGACCCCAATAATGTCAACACCAGTATGAAATTCAAAATAACCACCGATGCAGTGAAGCGGTTTCTTCCGGTTCTTGTTTTGAAGGGTATTAAGTTGAATACAATAGCCGCTGCAATAGGAAAAAGTACCGGAAATAGTATAAGAATATTCAAGCTTATTTCCTCCAATATTTCTGAATTCATCATAGGCACTGCAGGATCAGTATGCTGCAGCAAGCGGCAGCACACATTATACGCTAATTCACCAGGTGAGCTGGGATTGCTTAAAAGAAGGCGTCCTTAATATCTGAATATTATTTTACGAGCCTTATTATAAACCCGATATGCCCTTTGCAATCAACTCTATGATTCCTTTGGAGGATATTCCAAAGTAAACAATGGCAGAAGCAAGTATCAATTCCGGCAGCAGTTCCCGTACCGGCTTCTCCTTTGATCTGTATATCTTGTCCTTGACATTCTCTTCACCAAAGAAGGCGTTAATGATAATAGGCAGATAGTATATGGCATTCAGCAAGCTGCTGACAATGAGAACTGCAATAAACAAAATCCTGTTTGAGTCAATTATTGCAAGAGCAAAATTCCATTTGCTGTTAAAGCCCACAAATACAGGTATACCTACCATTGAAAGGGCGCAGACAATAAAAATCCCCAGTGTTACCGGCATTTCAACCCCAATACCCTTAAGCTTGCTGATTTCCTTGCTGTGAGTTCCATGAATGATATTGCCTGCAACCAGAAATAAAGCTGCTTTGGTCAATGCATGACTTATAATGTGAAAAACTGCTGCAATAAGTCCCAAAATATTTCCCAGTCCAATGCCAAAGAAAATATACCCGATTTGAGCCACACTAGAATAAGCTATCATTCTTTTCAAGTCTTTCTGGAGAATAGCCAGAATTGATCCCGAAAGCATGCCTGCCGCTCCAAGAACCAGTACAATTTCCAGAATAGGCAATGAATTCACTATTTCGATGCCGAACATCCTGTAAACAATCTTAATATACAATATGATATACGCCTTAAGTACAAGTGCAGAAAGCATCGCGCTGGATGAAGAAGGCGCATATGTATGAGCATCAGGCAGCCATATGTGAAGCGGAAACAAAGCGCTCTTGACACCTATTCCTACCGTAAACAAGCTCATTGAAATAATAAGTGTATTGTGATACAAGCTGTTTATATTAATCAGTTCCCGGTGTATAAAATCTATATTCAGATTTCCCGTTATGCTGTATAAAAAGGCAATCCCCATTAATACCAGGCCGGAGCCCAAACTGCTCAATATGAGATATTTCATGGCAGCCTTAATGTTTTCCTTTTTATCCTTCACAATAACAGTCCCGCAGGCCGCTATAGAGCTGATTTCTATGAATACAAAGCAATTAAATATGTCGTTGGAATACACTATCCCCAGGAGTGATGCAAGAAGAACACCACATAACGTATAGTAGAGCTTGAGATTTTTCTCAATTATTTCATGCTCTGCGCTATAAAAGGATGCCCAGATTATCAACGTCGCAATAGAGGTAAACATGATTGACATAATTGATTCCAGATATCCGATTTTTATTTCATTGCCCCAAGGCGCCTCAAAATGCCCTACCTTATAAACAAATGCTCCCGCCTGTGCCACATGCTCCAGTGTCAGTACCGATAGCGCCAGGCATACCAGCACGGCAGAAATCGAAAGCAGCTTTACAGTCCGAATACTCTTAATTATAGGCATCATAAACGAGGATATAAGAAGAATCAATAGGATCAATAGCGGAAAATTTGTCGCACCCGGCAAATCAATCCCCCCTTTTTTCTAAAATTTCATTCAGTTCAATGGTCCCATACTTCTCATAAATCTTTATCGTCAGTGCCAGAGCAAATGCCGTAACACTTACCGCAACCACAATCCCTGTCAACATCAGAGCTGTCGGCACCGGATTGATATAACCTTCAACTCCCTTGTAAGCTCCCTTTATAATAGGAGCTTCCTTTCCGCTGATATACCCCTTTGCAGCAAAAAAGAGGAAAACAGAAGTGTCCATAATATTCATACCGATAATCTTTTTTATAAGGTTATTATGTATTAATAACGTCATAAACCCGATACCAAATAGAATAATGGAAGCTGTTTCATAGTAGTTAGTAATTAGTCTCTCCATGCTCTATATTTCCCCTTTATCAAAGAGTGTGTAGAATGTATATATTGTAAAGCAAACAATAATCCCTACAGCAATATTCAAAGGCAGCAGCATGCCTCCGCTAAGTATCCTGCCCGGTATTCCCAGGGAAATTTCCGGAAAGTCAAGCTCCCCTCCGCCGGATATAAAGCTGTAACCTTTTAAAATTCCATACATCATCAGTGAAAGACACATGAATCGCATTACTGTTTTTTCCGATATACGGTTACCTGCCTTGTGGGTCTCTTCAATAAGTTCATGCAGGATCAAGCTTACGCCCAGTATTGTACCGCCGGAAAAACCGCCGCCTGGAGAAAGATGTCCGTTCAATATGACATAAATTCCGAATATCTGAATAAACGGTATGACCAACCTGCCGATTTTCCTTAATATCTCATCCCTCATCCTATATTTGCTCCTTTGATTTATTAAGAACGGCCATAACAGAAATTACAGCAGCAAAAAGTACCGTAGACTCGCCAAAGGTATCGAAAGCCCTGTAATCCAATATAACTCCGGTTATAA
This sequence comes from uncultured Clostridiaceae bacterium, assembly GCA_964619815.1. Classification (GTDB taxonomy): domain Bacteria; phylum Bacillota; class Clostridia; order Lutisporales; family Lutisporaceae; genus BRH-c25. The sequence continues at coordinate 7,901 of CAZUGK010000134.1, forward strand.
TATTGATTGCTCCGGTATCCTTTACACCCTGTTCGATATATCTATGCGAAACATAGTTATTTACCGGGTTATCAATATTACCGAACTCCGGACCTTCACAAAGTGCAGTCAGAAGAATACCGATAAATAAGATTGTGAGCGTAACAGACAATACTTTTTTCATTTACCGGCACCTTCTATTCTCTTTAAAGTCAGCACAAACAAGACTGTAGTAATTCCTGCGCCGACGGCTGCTTCAGTAATAGCCAGGTCAGGGGCATTCATCATCTGCCACAATATCGCCATTGCGAGGCTGTATGATGCAAAGATAATGATAGCAGCCAGCATATTTTTTGTTATTGATACCGATACGGCGCACCCCAACAGGAAGGCAAGCATAAGTATACTAAATGTCCCCATCTTTATTTACCTCAATCCCATCAACTATAACATGGCTATCTGCATTCTCCCATTGTGACAGCTCAGCCTTGGCGATCATATGTGTCGCTGTTGGATTCGTAGTCCACAGGAACACTATAATAAGGATCAACTTCAGGCTGATGAACCCTCCGCCGCTGTATAAAACAAGTGCCGTAATGCATAGAAGTGCCCCCAGAGTATCGCATTTCGCCGCGCTATGAACTCGCGTCATAACATCACGAAACCGTAATAAGCCGACTGTTCCTACAAGAAAAAAGAAAAGCCCTCCTGCCATCAGCAGATATGCAAGTATTTCCTTCATGCTTTGCCCCTCCTGCTTTCAATATGTCTGGCAATCACCAAAGAAGATACAAAGCTGATCAATGCATAAACCAGAACAACATCAATAAAGTAGGTTTCTTTTAATATAAAAGACAGGATACAGATTAGCACTACTGTCTTTGTTCCTATAACATTAATAGCTATCAGCCGATCTGTTGCTTTCGGGCCTTTTATCGCCCGGTAATAGCAGATTATAACTGTGATTGCAAGAAACACAATTGAGAAAATGAATAATTCATGCATAATAAAATCACACCTCTATTTTCAACAGCAGCTTTTCAAATTTCGAATTAATCAGATCAGGTATATATTCTTTTATGAGGCAGTGGACAACAAGCTCATCCCCCTTAAGCTGCACTGTCAGTGTACCTGGAGTAAGTGTAATTGAATTTGCCAGTATAGCCCGGTGAAGATGACTTCTAAGCCGGGTTTTCAGCGTAATAATACAGGGGCTTACGTTCATCTGGGGCCTCAAGACTATTCCAGCCACGCTGATATTTGCAAGCACAATTTCCTTCAATAAAAGCAACAGATACAAGACATACAGCGGCAGCTTACCAATCCTGAAGCTCCCTGTGGGAAGTAAGTGCCTGTTAAAATAAAATATTCCGGCTGAAATAGCTATTCCCAGCACGAATACTTCAGCACTGAGTTTTTCGCATAATATACTCCAGAATAGTAAAAAAAGCCCCGGCCATATCAAAGAAATGCGATTTTTCAAAACAGCACCCTCCATTAACAGCTTTTCATCATGGAAAAATATGACTTTTCTTTTAGTACAGAAAATTTAGTTTATAATATTCCCCGCTATGTGAATAAGAATAATGGATTAAAGCTACATATTTTCTATCATGCGGCAAGCAAATTCGGAAGACTTTACCTCCTTGCTTCCATCCATAAGGCGTGCCAGGTCATATGTTACTGTTTTCTGAAGTATGGTTTTACCCATTGAAGCCTTAATCTTTTCTGCGGCTTCCTGCCATCCCATATACTCAAGCATCATAACAGCGGACATGATCATTGATCCAGGATTGACTTTATCCATTCCCGCATATTTTGGCGCAGTACCATGAGTAGCTTCAAAGAGGCCGATATATTCACCCATATTTGCCCCCGGAGCCATTCCCAGCCCACCTACCTGAGCAGCCGCAGCATCGGATAGATAGTCCCCGTTCAGGTTCGGCGTCACTATCACTTCATAGTCTTTCGGACGTAGAAGCAATTGCTGGAACATGTTGTCTGCTATCCTATCATTAATGAGTATTCTGCCATCAGGCACGGCACCTCCGAATTCAGCCAGCTCTTTCTCCGTTATGACCGCATCCCTGAACTCCTTGAGTGCCAGTTCATAGCACCAGTTTTTAAATGTTCCCTCAGTATACTTCATAATGTTGCCTTTATGAACAATAGTCACAATTTTCTTGTTATTCCCTATGGCATACTGCAGGGCTTTTCGCATAATTCTTTCTGAAGCCGGCCGGCTTTGATATTTGATACCGATACCGGTATCTGTCTCACATGGGATTTCACAACCCATTTCCTCATTGAGGAAGCTTATTACCTTTTGTGCTTCCTTGCTACTGTGCGCCCACTCAATGCCGGCATATATGTCTTCCATGTTTTCTCTGAAAATAATTACATCCACCCACTCCGGATGCAGCACCGGACTGGGTACCCCTTTAATCCAGCATACAGGCCTGACACAAGCATATAGGTCCAGCCGCTGCCGCAGCGTCACATTCAAGCTTCTGAAACCTTCACCGACTGCTGTAGTCAAAGGGCCTTTGATAGCTATAACATGTTCTCTTATGGCGTCCAGGGTTTCTTCCGGCAGATACTTTCCCGTACTATTGAGAGCTTTTTCCCCGGCCAATATCTCTTTCCAGTGTATTTTTCTATTTCCGTTATAGGCCTTTTCCACTGCCGCATCCACTACAATGCGGGTAGCGGCCCAAATATCAGGTCCTGTCCCATCCCCCTCAATGAAAGGAATAATCGGTTCATCGGAAATATTCAGCCTTCCGTCTACAATTCTTATTTTTTCCTTCATAGATAAGCACCTACTTTCTATTTGAATTTCCTTCTTGCTTTTAAAACCGTCATACTATTGTAAAAGCTGGTTCTATTGCAGCAAATATACGTACCTTTCTTTTGTCTGCTGACTGAACTGCCTTTCAGCAGTCTGTTCAGGCAAATTATTATTGTTCTATTATAAATTATATAGTAAAGAAACAAATATAATCAAATACATATAGTTTTACACCCCATATAACTTTTTTCTATAGCGTTCGAATGTGTATTCTTCCAAATCTGCTTCTTTTACTGGCTCTTCCTCTTGTGGAGTGTATGTAACTTCTATTACTCCTCCTTGATCTGTCTTAATTCGTTCCACCACTGGTTCTTTTTCTAGTTTCTGATTTGTATCCTTAGTATAGTCACTAATAAGCCATTTTCCATTAACCTTTTGACAATGATAAATCCAATTATGCTCTTTAATTGTCCCTTCATTATTTTGGATTTTCTTTATCTTTTGGTGCCATGTGCAAATGTTACTAGGTTATTTACCTTTTAAACCCATATTGGATATAGCAGTTTTTAACTGCATATCCACACTATGGATATTGTAATATAATATTTTTAGAGAACATTTGTTCTTGCATTATATTGGGAGGAATGTAATTTGCTGTCAAATGAAGAAAAAACCTATATCGCAGGTATTATCGATGGAGAAGGTAGTATAATGCTTACTAGATTCCACAAAAATCAACTACCCGCCCCTTGCATTACTATTGCATCTACT
>CAZUGK010000135.1:0-11439 GCA_964619815.1 uncultured Clostridiaceae bacterium
TTTGTATAGTTATACCGTGCTTTACATGGCTGCGCTATTACTGTTATTGTGCCATTAGTCCCGTATGCCTAAAGTGCATTCTTTATTTCATACCTGCCGCAAGATTGTTTATCCACTTCCTGGATGCCAGCCTCGGAATCCCGATTATCAGCTTTACTACCTCTTCCACCTGCACAAGCGCATATACATAGTATATCGGAAGATGAAGCACAAGCCCTCCCAAGAACACCAGCGGCACACCCACCAGCCATACACCGCCTGTATCCAGCATTAGGCAGAAGGTTGTATCCCCTCCGCTTCTAAGTACTCCGACGATATTAATATTGTGTTACAGTTTGTGAATGTCAGTTGACAGTAATAAACTGGCAGAGGTATACTTACAAAGTAAAGAAAAAAATGGAAAAGGAGGTCGCGATTATGAGAACCAATAGAATAATAAAAAGAGTGGATAATAATTTAATACAGCGGCCTGCTTTATCAGTTTTTGCTGATTGATATACTGTTTTTGGTTGCGGGCTGCTCTAGGGAGGGGACACCGTGGCTGTTTCAAAATCGGTTTTTTCAGCATTTTAAGTCATGGAATGTATTGTTCCATGGCTTTTATTAATTTTGGGGGAGGGGTTTTATATCATGTTTCGAATCAAAGATCTGTTAAGTCCTTATAGGGGACTGCCAAAGGAAATTTACGTCATATTTGCTTCACGAATAGTAAATGCCATGGGCTGCTTTGTCATGCCCCTGATGACAATAATAATGACTGACAAGATAGGCTTGTCAAAGGAGGCAACGGGTTTTTACCTGAGCCTGAACAGCCTGGTTTTCCCTTTAGCCTCCATGCTTGGAGGAAAGCTTGCCGATACAATCGGCAGGAAATACCTGATAATTATATTTGATACACTGGCTGCTCTTTTGTATCTATCCTGTGGATTCATGACGCCTTCCATGACACTGATATATGTGATCCTGGCAGCAAGTGCATGTATGAGCGTTGCAGGACCTGCCCATGACTCACTGATAGCTGACCTGACTACACCGGAAAACAGGAGCGGTGCATATGCATTAAGCTATCTTGGCTGGAATATGGGATATGCAATCGGTCCCATGCTGGGAGGGTTCCTTTACAGGACATACCTACCCCTTGTTTTCATAGGTGATGCTTTTACCGCCATGCTGTCAATAAGCCTCATTTTCTTCTTTATCAAGGAAACAATAGGAAAGACGAAGGATGATATATCAGACGAAAGCAGAAGGCTGGAAAGAAGGGAAGAAGGCTCTATCATATCAGTACTTCTCAGGAGGCCTATACTGATATACTTTTCGATTATCGCCCTCGGCTATAATTTTGTCTACTCACAGTGGACCTACCTGATACCGATACATTCCATGCAAAATTTCGGTGACCTGGGTGCCATGTATTTTGGATGGATGGCAAGCATGAACGGGCTGGTAGTTATATTGTTCACTCCAATACTCACCAAGGTAACTGAAAAGACGAAGGGCATGAGGAAGATGGTCTACGGGATATTGCTTTATGCCATTGGATTTGGTATGCTGGGAGTGCTTAATTCACTGCCGTACTTCTTCGTGTCGGTTTTCATTTTCACACTGGGTGAGATACTGCTTTCCATAAGTGTTACTCCTTTCATTGTGAATCATACTCCGGTATCCCACAGGGGGAGGATGAGTGCGGTGCTGCCTACAATAATGGGCACGGGTTACGCAATAGGGCCGATGGTCATGGGCAAAATACTCAATTACGCAAGCATAGAGGGAGCATGGTTAATAGTGGGAGGACTCACTGCTATAACTGCTGTTTTGATGTTCGGACTGGAGAAATATGATAAAAGGGCTAATGTAAAACCGGAAGAGGCAGAAGAAGCTTTGGAAGCATAGAAAGAACTTATCATTTTTTCACATTGATTTATTCCCGAAAAATGGTTACTATATTAGTATAATATTGGAGAGGGGCAGGGAAGCATTATGGATACAGTACTTTTGATTGATTCCTGTACGGACCTACCACGAAGTTATGTGGAGAAGAATGAAATACCTTTTATAAGCCTGGTATGCAACTTCAAAGGTCAAGAGTACAAGGACGACTTTGGAAAAACTCTCAGCTATGATGAATTTTACACTGCGGTGGGAAATGGTGAAATGCCTTCCACTTCGCAGGTTAATGTTTATGTCTATACAGAGGTATTTAAGAAATATGCGCTGGAGGGCAAATCCATTATTTATTTCGGATTTTCTTCAGCCTTGAGCGGAAGCCTTAACAGTGCAATTCTTGCCAGGGATATGGTCTGCGAAGAGATTAAGGATGCAGACATAACGGTTATCGACAGCAAAAGTGCCTCCCTTGGAGAAGGACTTCTGGCATATTATGCGAATGAGATGCTTAAATCGGGTGCTACCAAGGATGAGATAGTAAGCTGGCTTGAGACGAACAAACTTAAACTGAATCATTGGTTTACCGTTGATGACCTGGGACATTTGAAAAGGGGAGGAAGAGTATCAGGGGCAGCTGCCTTTGTAGGAACCCTTCTTGACATCAAGCCTATCCTTCATGTTGATGATGAAGGAAGGCTGATACCGGTATCAAAGGTAAAAGGAAGAAAAAAGTCAATCAAGACGCTTTTTGAAATGCTGAAGGAGAATATCGTATCTCCTGAGGAGCAAGTAATTGCAATAAGCCACGGGGATTGCATCGAAGATGCGGAGTATTTGAAGGAAATGATACTGAAGGAGTATAAGGTCAAGGACGTAATTATAAATCATGTAGGGCCGGTTATAGGCTCTCATACAGGACCGGGTGTAGTAGCACTTTTCTTCATGGGAGAAAAGAGATAAAAATATTGGTGAATTTAAGTGTTATAAGAAGCAAGCAGTTCGCAAAGTCTGCCTGCTTTTTTTTGCAAATAATTCACGAAAATTTCAAATATTCTTTATGAAAAAATCATAATTGGATGATAGTATCATAATAGGATGAAATAACCAAATATTATATTTTGTGGGGTGAGGATATGTCTGTAAAAAACAAAAGAGTTTTATGCCTGATGGTGTGCTTGGTGCTCTTGGGATCTGCCATATCAGGCTGCTCTGTATTATCCAGTGTCTCATCGGTGAAACCCTCAGTATTGAATGCGGATGAAGAGCTCATAGATGAAGAAAGTATTATGGGGACAGTCAATGAGCTTGCGTCACGAAAATATGCCGGACGCATGGCGGGTACTGAGGGTAACGAAGCTGCAGCACTGTATATTGCTGAACGCTTCAAGGCTATAGGACTTTCCAATCCCAAGGGCCTGGAGAATTATATGCAGCGGTACCCGCAGACTGTAATCACACTTAAGGATGTACCGAAGCTTTCTATTATAGATGATGGGGGAAAAACCGTAAAAAAATTCAAATATGTTGAAAACTTTGTTCTAAGGTCTCTTTCAAGTTCAACCAATGATATTGACATCACTGCACCTTTATATGCAGTTAAGGATTTGAATGAGCTTGCCGCTGACAATCAGGAGATAATGGGGAAACTGCTGTTGATTTCCTGGAGGCTTAGAGGAACAATGCCTTTTTATACACTTGTTGATATGGTGCACAGCTGCGGTGCTGCAGGAGCCATTGGAGAATACGACATAGTGAGCCCATCCAGGATGCACGGGGCTCTTACTGTTACCCCAATGCTTGGCCCTTGGCTTGAGGGAGAGCACAGCCCCTTTATAAATGTGGATAACAATACTTTTGCAGAGCTGACCTCAGCCTTTAAAAAAGGAGAGAAGGTGAGCTACAAATGTAGTTTCACGAGGGAAGACAATAAGAGGGTGCCTAATGTTGTGGGCTTGCTGCCGGGCACTGATGAAAAGCTGAAGGACCAGTATATTATTATAGGAGCTCATTTTGATCATGTCGGGCAAAATCTTGATGGGAGCTTTAACCCCGGAGGACTGGACAATGCGTCCGGAATAGCTGCAATGCTGGAAATTGCAAGGGTCATGAAGGAGAATAAGGTTGCCCCAAGTAAGCCTATACTATTCATTGCTTTCAATGGAGAGGAAGGCGGAATGCTGGGCTCGGAATACTATGCAAATCATCCTGTTTATCCTATAGATAATTCGGTAATGATATGTATGGATATGGTAGGCTCAAGTGAAAAGCTGCCTATTATGGTAGTAGGAGCTGAAGAAAGCAAGCTTGACCTTCAGAAAGAGATGTATGAGTACTGCCAGGAGCTCAAAATTGATGCCGGAAAACAGGTCAGCAACGGAAGCGACCATGTAAGCTTTGCAACTAAAGGAGTCAAATCAGTGCTTTTGATAAATGACGATTTTTTTAACGGATATCACACTCCTGATGACACTACTCTGGACGTTGACAAGACAAGGATAGAAGAAGTAACGAAGCTGGTGCTGCACTATTTGGATAAAAATGCATATTGAGGAAACGGGTTTCTGAAAAGCAGGGCATTTTATTTATGTCCTGTTTTCATTTTTTTGCAAAATTCATATTGGAAAGGTATTTGTGGAATACTTCATGTATATTGTACTTATATCTTAAAGGAAGTGAATTCTGATAGAATGGGAAATACAACTAAGAAAATAGCAATAATTGGCGGCGGCTATGGAGGCGTTCATGCAGCAAAGCTTTTAGGAAAAGCTGCCCGGAAGGGGAAGGACATAAGCATACTCCTGGTAGATAAAAAGCCATACCACACCTTGATGACAGAGCTGCACGAAGTGGCAGGAAACAGAGTAGAGGCTGAGTCGGTACAGATAGACCTGAGGGAGATATTCAGCGTATCGGGGGTTCAAGTAGTCACAGAGGAAATCAAGAGTATAGATTTTAAAGGTCAAAGGCTTCAGTCCGAATCAGGAAGCTACCCATACGACTACCTGATAATTGATACCGGGGCTGAACCGACTTTTTTCGGCACACCGGGAGTAAAAGAAAACGGGTTCACTCTATGGTCCTTTGAAGATGCACTGAGAATCAGAGAGCATGTAAGGGCAATGTTCGAAAAGGCCAGAGCAGAAAAAGACCAGAACAAAAGAAAGACCATGCTTACATTTGTTGTAGCCGGTGCAGGCTTTACAGGGATAGAAACCATGGGCGAGCTGCTGGAGTGGAGAAGTACACTTTGCCGCGAATATGAAATTGACAGCAGGGAAGTGCGTCTTATAGTTGTGGAGGCAATGGGCACCATACTTCCGATACTCAGTGAAGGGCTCATAAAGAAGTCTGAGAGGTACATGAACAGGCACGGGGTTGAAATAATGACAGCGGCTGCTATTACAGAAGTTAAGAAGGAATCTGTTGTGCTGAAAAACGGAAAAGAGATACCCACAAGAACATTGATTTGGACCTGTGGAGTACAGGGAAGCGATTTTGCCGCCAAAACAGAGCTTACACATGGGGGCAGGGGCAGGATACAGGTAGATGAATACATGCAAACGATAGAATACCGCAATGCCTTTGCCGTTGGTGACAATGCCTTCTATGAGGAGCCGGACGGTAATGGCGTGAAGAAGCCAATACCCCAGATTGTAGAAGCAGCTCTACAGACTGCAGAGACAGCGGTGCACAATATACTTGCATCAATTGAAAAAAGAGATAAGAAACCCTTCAAATCCAATTACCACGGGTTTATGGTATCCATTGGCGGTCGGTATGCCGTAGCCAATATTGCAGGGAGATCCATGGATGGTTTTTTTGCCATGGCACTCAAACACCTGGTAAATATCCACTACCAGTATGGGGTTGGAGGCTTTGCAAGGATATGGGACTATGTTGTTCATGAATTTATACATGTGAAGGAGAGACGCTCCATTCTGGGAGGGCATTTGTCCGCAAAGGCACCCACCTTCTGGCTTGCCATACTCAGGATATTTCTCGGCTTCATATGGCTTTTTGAGGGTGTGAAAAAAGTAAGGGAGGGCTGGCTTAGCCCTGGTAAGAATTTTATTATAACAATGCCGAAGTCTTGGGATGCCCCACTGGAATCTACCGATGCCGTAACTAATGCAACCCAGGTTACGCAGTATTACCCGGAGCCTATATTAAAGCAGCCGCCCCAGATATATCAATGGTTCATGGAAACCTTTATCGAGCCTAATGCTTACTTTTTCCAGGTTTCGATTGTGCTTGCGGAGATAGCCATAGGACTTGCGCTTATTGTAGGCTTGTTCACCATACTTGCTTCTATCGGATCGATATTTCTTTCCATTAACTTCATACTGTCAGCTATGGCCGGAACTGAAATACTATGGCACATATTCACTGCAATTGCTATGTTTGGAGGGGCGGGAAGAGCTTTCGGCCTTGATTATTATGTGATACCGAGGCTTAAACACCGGTGGAAAAGAACCTCTTTTGCGCGCCGGACCAAATTGTATGTAAGGTAAGAATACATAACCATTTGTAATATATGGGAGAAGTATATTATAATTGTTTTGGAATCTATTTGTTTGGAGGTTTGTAAGTGATGCATTTTAAAATGGGTGACACATATCACGGCTTCTGTTTGCTTGAGGAGAAGGATGTCAAAGAGACAAATTCCACGGCACGGCTTTTTCAACACGAAAAAAGCGGAGCCAGACTTTTTTATATGGAAAATGATGATAATAACAAGGTGTTTTCTATTACCTTCAGGACACCGCCAAAGGACAGTACAGGGCTTACGCACATATTGGAGCATTCGGTGCTTTGCGGTTCAAGAAAGTTTCCTACAAAGGAGCCCTTTGTAGAGCTTGTGAAAGGCTCTCTGAATACCTTTCTGAATGCATTTACCTTCGGCGACAAGACCATGTATCCGGTAGCCAGCAGAAATGACAAGGACTTTGAGAACCTGATGGATGTATACCTGGACTCAGTGTTCTACCCAAATATATATAAATCCCCGGAGATAATGAAGCAGGAAGGCTGGCATTATGAACTGGAGAATGAAGAGGATGAGCTGAAATACAAGGGTGTTGTATATAACGAAATGAAGGGGGCGCTCTCATCACCTGAGTCGGTGCTTTCCAGGAAGCTTGAGGAGACTTTGTTCCCGGATACTCCATACAGCTATGAGTCCGGTGGAGACCCGGAGGTGATACCTGAGCTCACTCAGGAGGAGTTCATCTCTTTCCATAAAAAGTACTACCATCCGTCAAACAGTTACTTGTTCCTGTATGGAAAAATGGATGTAATTGGGCGTCTGAAGTTTATTGATGAAGAATATCTTAAGGATTTTGAAGCTATTTCCGTAGATTCGGCAATACCGGTACAGAAGCCCTTTGAATCAATGCAAAGCTATGAACTGGAATATCCCGTTTCTGCACAGGAGAATGAGAGGGATAAAACTTATCTCAGCCTGAATTATACAGTGGGGCTTTCTACCGATTCGGAGCTTTATCTGGCAATGGAGATATTGGAGCATATATTACTGTCTACACCGGCATCTCCTCTAAGAAGGGCACTTATTGAGGCTGATCTTGGCAAGGATGTTTTCGGTAAATATGACAACAGCATACTGCAGCCTACTTTCAGCATTATTGTAAAGAACTCAAATGTCGAGCGCAAGGAAGAGTTCCTGAAGGTAGTTGCTGATACCTTGAAGAAGCTTGTGCGTGAAGGCTTGGACAGCCAATTGGTGGAGGCGGCGGTCAACCTGAAGGAATTCCAGTTGAGGGAAGCGGATTTTGAAGGTTATCCCCAAGGTCTCATATACAATATAAAGATCATGGACAGCTGGCTTTATGACAAGGACCCCACCATGCACCTCACCTATGAGCAGACATTTGAAAAAATAAGAGGATCGCTGAAGGACAGATATTTTGAAAAGCTAATAGAAAAGTACATATTGAATAACAATCACAGCTCAATTCTGGTGCTGAAGCCCAAAAAAGGCATGTCGGAGGCAAAGGATGAGGAAACTAAGAGCAAGCTCAGAAGCATAAAGACCAATATGACCAAAGAGCAGCTTCAGGAGCTTGTGAAGCAGACAAGGGAGCTTAGGGAGTGGCAGAATACTCCCGATACCCCTGAGCAGCTTGCTCGCATACCTATTCTTTCAATAAAGGATATTGATAAAAGGGGCGAGGTATTGCCCCAGAAGGTGAACGAGGAAGCAGGAATCAAAGTGCTTGCACATCATATGTTTACCAATGGCATTGTGTATGCAGACCTTTTGTTTGATAGTACCGGCGTCCCCCAGGAGCTGCTGCCGTACATTCCGCTGCTATCGGGAATACTTGGGAAGATTAGTACAGAAAAACACAGCTATAGCGACCTATCCAAGAAAATTGACATGCATACGGGAGGCATCAGGTTCAGCACACCGGTCTATGGAGAAAAGAACGATGACAGCAGGTATCACCCTGTATTCTCTGTAAGAGGCAGGGCTCTTTCCGGTAAGCTTCCCAAGCTGTTTGAGCTTATTACCGAGATTATAACCGGAACACAGTTTGAGGATGTGAAAAGAATCAAGGAAATAGTGCAGGAAAACAAATCCAGAATTGAGATGAGGATATCCAATGAAGGATACACAATAGCCTGCAAACGGCTGTTTTCATACTTTTCACCGGAAGGAAGCTATCTGGAAGCCATTACAGGATTGACTTACTACAGATTTATAGCTGATATAGAGAAAAACTTCGAAAGCAGAATTGATGAAGTAAGAGGCAACCTTCAAAAGCTTATGGGGCTGATATTCAGGAAAGATGGGCTGATTGCGGCAGTAACCTGTGAGGAGAAGGATTATGCCAGCTTTGTGAAGAGCATGAATTTGACGCTTGGGGATCTGAGTGCTGAAAAGCTTTCACCGGTACAGTACGCTTTTAAGCCGGAAGCTCTTAATGAGGGACTTATGACCCAGGGGAAGGTGCAGTATGTGGCACAGGGTTACAACTTCATTAAACTGGGCTACCGGTATACCGGAAAGCTGCAAGTACTTAGGACCATATCAAAATACAACTATCTATGGAACCGCATCAGGGTACAGGGAGGGGCTTACGGTGCTTTCTCAGGCTTTGAGAAAAACGGCAATATGTTCCTTGTTTCCTACAGAGACCCCAATCTGAGGGAGACCTTGAAGGTATATGACGAAATGTATGAGTATTTGAGGGATTTCCAGATAGATGAAAGAGAAATGACCAAGTACATCATAGGTACGGTAAGCAGGTTGGATTTGCCCCTCACCCCATTTATGAAGGGGGAAAGGGCCATAGAGAATTATATGAGGAAAATTACCCCGGAGGACCTGCAGAAGGAGAGGGAGGAAATCCTCAGCACAAGCCAGCAGGATATAAGGGCATTGTCCGATATGATGCTTGAGCTCATGAAAAGAAAAAGCTACTGTGTGCTTGGAAGCGAAAGGAAAATCAAAGAGAATAAGGAGCTCTTCGGAAGCCTGGTAGAGGTATTCGAATAACAATAAAAATTGGGTAAGGGTATTATCCTTACTCAATTTTTATTATGCCAGGGAATTATTGTTCGGTAGTGCCGTATTAAAGCAGCTGGATGTTGAAATATTATAAATACTAAGTTTTATGGCAAAGCCGGTTGTGCTATAATATAATGGCAGAAGAACCAAATGGAGGAAATTGTATGATAGAGCTTGAAAATGTGAATAAAACCTATAATGGTACGGTAAAAGCAGTTGAAGATCTTACCATGGTTGTCCCGGAGGGGAAAATTGTAGGCTTTCTTGGTCCTAATGGCGCAGGAAAGACAACAACTATAAAAATGATAACCGGAATACTGAATGCTGATAGCGGGAGCATTACGATAAATGGTATAGATATCAGGGAAAAGCCCCTGGAGGCAAAAAAACAGTTCGGCTTTGTGCCTGATAGTCCGGATATGTTCCTGCGCCTTAAGGGGATTGAGTATTTGAATTTTATGGCTGATATATATAAAGTGCCCGATGATTTGAGGCGCAAGAGAGTACAGGAGCTTTCCGAAAGCTTCGAAATGGAAGAAGCCATGAATGACCAGATACAGAGCTACTCCCATGGAATGAGGCAGAAGATAATAATAATGGGAGTGCTCATTCACGACCCATCGGTATGGATACTTGATGAGCCGATGACAGGACTTGACCCCAAATCCTCCTTCATGCTCAAGGAAATGATGAAAAACCATGCCGCTGCAGGGAAAACAGTATTTTTCTCGACTCATGTACTTGAAGTGGCAGAGAAGCTCTGTGACAAGGTGGCCATAATAAACAAGGGCAGGCTGCTGTTCTACGGTACAATGGATGAGATGCGGGAGCACTTCAGAAGCAACGGGTCTCTGGAAAAGATATTCTTGGAGATGACTGAAAATGAGTAGATATATAATATTGACCAAAGTGATGCTGAAAAATTTCAATCTGCTTTCCCTGAAGTCCGATAAGCCAGGTAAAAGCCGCATCAAGGAGATTCTGCTTTCTATACTTATACTTGCTGTAGTTTTGCCCATGATGTTCGGAATAGGAAGCATGGCCTTTGGCGGGTATGAAGTACTGTCAGGGATTCAGCAGGAAGGCCTTATTCTGGGAGTAGGTTTTTCGGTAGTAAGCATGGCTATTTTCTTCTTCAGCATTTTTTATGTCATGAGCGTATTTTATTTTTCAAAAGATATTGAAAGCCTGCTTTACCTGCCTTTAAAACCTTCAGAAATATTGGCGGTAAAATTTACTGTGACTTTGTTTTATGAATACTTGATGGAGTTCGCATTTCTTGCACCCATTCTAATAGGCTTTGGTATTGCAGGCAAAGCAGGGTTGTTATACTACTTTTACAGCATTGTTGTGTTCCTTGCATTGCCGCTTTTGCCTCTTGTATATTCATCCATACTAAGCATGCTGGTTATGAGATTTACCAACGTTGCAAAGAACAGAGACAGATTCAGGATAGTAGGCGGGATTGTTGCAATGGTCCTGGCTGTCGGTCTTAATGCTTATATTACTAAACTCGGCAGCTCTTCTCTCAATACTGAGGAGCTTCAACGGTTGTTAGAGCAAGGGAATAACTCTTATATCGGGATTATGGCGGACATTTTCTTCAGCAACAGATTTGCGGTAACTGCACTGTTGTATAGCGAAGCTGTGAAGGGTTTTGTAAACCTGATTATATTTGCGCTTATATGTATACTTTTTGTAATGCTTTTCTTAAGCTTTGGCGAAGGCTTATATTTCAAAGGGGTAATCGGAATATCCGAGGCTTCGGCAAAAAGAAGGAGATTCTCCGAAGAGGAGCTTGGAAAGTCCAGCAGGCAGAAATCAGCCTTAAGGGCATATATGGTTAAGGAGCTGAAGCTGTTATTCAGAACACCTGTTTATTTTATGAACTGCGTGCTTATGAATTTCATTTTTCCAATATTTATAATCCTGCCCTTTATTGTGCAGCCGGGAGAAATGAAAGAGCTCCAGAGCCTTAGCGGATATATAAGCAGCGGAAGCGGAAGTGCCGTGGTATTGGC
>CAZUGK010000136.1:0-11407 GCA_964619815.1 uncultured Clostridiaceae bacterium
ATATATTTTGTGAGGTCATGAGAATAATATTCTTGCAAAATTTATCCTATTTTCTTATCCAGATCGTCAATATCCTTTTGAAGCTTCTCAAGCAAATATTGCAATACATCAAGCTTAACGTTTTCACCTTCTGTCAGATGCTGTTCCATATTTTTCATTGTTTCTCCAAAATTGGATTTCACAGCATTTAAAGCAGTTATCAGACTTTCTTTCTGTGCACCGGCTTCTTCTGCCACTATGCTCTTGTGAGAGGCAGCCGACAACTCAACCGACTGATTAAGCTTCATTATTTCATTTGGTATGCCGTAATCCATCCCTATTCTCCGGGAAAGCTCATTCAAGGCATTTTCTTCTCCATGCACAAGGAATACCTTTGAAGGTTTTTTCTTAAAAGCTCCAATCCAGTCCAGGAGCCCCTTCTGATCTGCATGGCCTGAAAAACCTTCTATGGAGTATATATTGCATCGTACACCTATTTCTTCGCCAAATATCTTCACAGTCTTTTCTCCGTCTTTTATCCTTCTGCCCAAGGTGTTCTGTGCCTGATAGCCTACAAATACCACACTTGACTCCGGACGCCATAGATTGTGCTTTAGATGATGTTTTATTCTTCCTGCTTCACACATGCCGCTTGCCGATATGATAATACTGCTGCCTTCAACGGAATTTATAGCCTTGGACTCATCAGCAGTCTGAGTGAATATCAGATTAGGAAATTCGAAGGGGTTGTCTCCTGCTTTTATAAAGCTTTGGGCTTCTGCATCCATATAAGGCAGGAAATTTTCAAATATCTTTGTAGCATTGATTGCAAGAGGACTGTCTACATATACCGGCACATTCTTAAGCCTTGACGACTTGGACTCCTTCAGCATATTGAGTACATAGAGTATTTCCTGCGTCCTTTCAACAGCAAAGGAAGGTATGACAACGTTTCCATTTCTCTCCAAGGTATCAGTTATAATATCCAGCAAAGCCAAAGTCTTGTTCTGAGTGTCTTTATGCAGCCTATCTCCATAGGTGGACTCAAGAATTACATAATCTGCTTCTTCTATTATTGTAGGATCATTCATTATAGGTACATCCTTATTACCCAGATCTCCGGAATAAATCAGCTTGAATTCTTCACCTTTTTCCCTGATCCACATTTCAATCATTGCGGAACCAAGTATATGTCCTGCATCCTTGAGCCTTATCGCAATATTGGAATTGATGTTAATAATTTTGTTATACTCAACCGCTTGAAACAGTTCCAGTGCTGATTCCGCATCCTTAACGGTGTATAAAGGTTCCACAGGCCTTTTACCTGCCCTCTGCCGCTTTCTATTCTGCCATTCTGCTTCAGATTCCTGTATGAACGCACTGTCAGGAAGCATTATTTTGCAAAGCTCAAAGGTTGGAGCAGAAGTTATGATTTTGCCTTTAAAGCCCCTTTTTACCATCTGTGGAATTCTTCCACTATGGTCAATGTGTGCATGGGAAAGTATAAGCATGTCAATTTCAGAAGGATTGAACTTGAATTGCTCAAAGTTCATTTCTTCTGCTTCACTTCCGCCTTGGAACATCCCGCAGTCCAGAAGTATTTTCATATTTTCCATCTCAAGAAGATGACAAGATCCTGTCACAGTACCTGCAGCACCACAAAAAGTAAGCTTCATATCGCACCTCCACATTTTTCGATTAATTTTGTATATAATAATTATATTCTACAATAGTTCGCTTTCACCTTTATTATAAATTTTTTTGGAACCAAATTCTATTGACAATAAATGCTTTTCGTTATATCATTTATATTGTCAGCTTACGGGGCGTAGCGCAGCTTGGTAGCGCGCTTGGTTCGGGACCAAGAGGTCGCAGGTTCAAATCCTGTCGCCCCGACCATTGAGAATTAGCGGGATTCACAAAGTGAATACCCGCTTTATTTTTTTTGCATACACCGGCCCATTATGTTGACAATAATTACGCAGTCTAATATAATGTTTATAGTTATTATAAACATTATATTATGAGGTGTATGATTTTGATAGATAAAATATTGCAAATTTCATTAGATGAAGTTAAAGGCGGATATTCCTGTGACCCTGAAAATAAAGCATATACTTGTCTCGTTTGCGGAAAGAAATTTGAAACAGGCGAAGTGTTTTCATTTGACGGGAGATTTTATGAGGCTTCAAAGGCAATACAGCTTCATGTTGATAAAGAGCATGGCAATATGCTTGATATATTGACATCCTATGACAAGAAGTACACCGGCATAACGGAAAACCAGAAGGAATTGCTTCAAATGATACATGACGGATTGTCAGATAATGAGATTGCCACAAGAACAGGTGTTGCAGCTTCAACGATTAGACACCAACGGTTCGTATTCAGAGAAAAGGCAAAGCAAGCAAAGCTGTATCTTGCTGTATTTGAGCTTGTAGAGCAAGCAATGTCTGATAAGAAAGAGGAAAATAACGGTGATGAACTTAAAATGACAAATGATTGTAAGGAGTATTGGTTAAAATGAGTGATATTAAAAGGTTTTTAGATGAAAATTCAAGAGTTAAAATATGGCCCGCGAAAAAAGAACTGAAAATAGAAATTTTAAGATACATATCGGCTAAATTCGAATATGACAGGTTTTATACTGAAAAGGAAGTAAATTCAATTATTGAAGCCTGGCATACCTTTGGGGATTATTTTTTAATCCGCCGCGGATTAGTTGATTTTAAGTTTTTAATGAGAACAAGGGACGGTTCAAGCTACTGGAAAGAAAAACATCATAGCAGCACTGTTCAGGAGCACGATACCTAATCAGCTACAATTGCCTCATTTACTTCAGAGCCTAAGATAATTAACTTCTAATTGAATAACCTCACATCGGCAGTTTATAGCTGTCTTTGTGAGGTTATTTCTTCCATTATCTGAACTTTTCAAGTTATTCCATCGTGTTAACTATATTTTTTGCAACTTCCTTCATCGGAACTCCTGTGTCCATGCTTTGCTTCTGCAGCTTCCGGTAGGCTTCCTGCTCTGAAAGCCCCAATTTGTCCATCAGTAATGCTTTTGCCTTGTCAATCAGCTTTCTTGTATCCAGATTCATTCTCATTTCATTCAGTTCTGCTTCCAGCTTCTGAATTCTTAGCCTGCTCCTTATGAGCAATTCCACTGTGTTTATAAGCAAAGCCCTGCTTACAGGCCTCACCAGGCATATTATATCCAGCTCATTAGCTCTGCTCTCCACATATCCTTTCTGAATATCATCAGTCAAAAGGACTACTGAACAGAGATTATTT
Source organism: uncultured Clostridiaceae bacterium (assembly GCA_964619815.1). Classification (GTDB taxonomy): domain Bacteria; phylum Bacillota; class Clostridia; order Lutisporales; family Lutisporaceae; genus BRH-c25. Next base: position 3,276 of record CAZUGK010000136.1, read on the forward strand.
CCTGCAATAATTTTTGCCAGCTCAAAACCCGTTGTATCAGGAAGCTCATAATTGGAAATCAGAAGTACAGGTTTGAGAGTACGTACTTTTCTTATCGCTTCATTACCAGAGATACATATTCCCGTTACAGTGAAACCACTGCCGGTCAGCACTTGCTTCATTTTATTTCCTGCTTCTTCATTACCAACAGCAATAATTATTTCAGACCGGCTCATCTCCCTCACTCCAAACCCGCTTTATCCTGTTGCTTAACCTTAAGTATTTTTAGTATTTTGTAAGATATTGCTCAACTTCCCACTGGTGAACCTGTGCTCTATATTCATCCCATTCCAGCAGCTTTGCTTCTATATACCGTTCAAAAATATGCTCTCCCAGTACTTTTCTCATAAGTTCGCTGTGCTTAAGCTCCTGAATGGCCTCATACAAATCTCTGGGCAGGCTGTCAATCCCGTATTTGGCTCTCTCCCTATCATCAATACTGAATATATTCGCTTCAACACTAGGTGCAGGCTTCAGTTTATTCCTTATTCCGTCCAATCCCGCTGCCAGCATTGCTGCAAGAGCCAGATATGGATTGCAGGAGGGATCAGGATTTCTGAGCTCGATTCGCGTACGGTCGCCTCTGGCTGCCGGTATCCTGATCAAAGGACTCCTGTTCTTGGCAGACCATGCAATGTAAACAGGCGCTTCATACCCGGGCACTAATCGCTTGTATGAGTTAATCAGCGGGTTGGTCAGCGCTGTCATTGCTTTAATATGCTTCGTAATACCTGCAATATAGCTATAGGCAATTTCGCTTAAAGCCAGCTTGTCTTCCGGGTCATAAAATGCATTTTCACCAGCTTTAGATAAGGATTGGTTAGTGTGCATACCGGAACCGTTTATTCCTGCTATCGGCTTCGGCATAAAGCTGGCATGCAGGCCGTGTTGATGCGCAACCGTCTTTACAACCAGCTTGAAGGTCATGATGTTGTCCGCAGTCTCCAATGCATCTGCATATTTAAAATCAATTTCGTGCTGTCCTGCTGCGCCTTCATGATGGGATGTTTCAATTTGAAAACCCATTTCTTCCAACATTAAACACATATCCCTGCGGGCATTTTCGCCAAGGTCCACGGGCCCAAGGTCAAAGTAGCCTGCATTATCATGGGTAATAGTTGTCGGCTCACCGTTATTGTCTACCTGAAACAGAAAGAATTCACATTCCGGCCCTGCATTAAGGGTGTAACCCAAATCAGCTGCTTCCTTCAGGGTCTTTTTCAGCACATACCTTGGGTCCCCTTCAAATGGGGTCCCATCCGGATTATATACATCACAAATCATTCTGGCAACCCGGTCGGACTGTGACTGCCAGGGGAAAACAGCAAAGGTGTTGGGATCCGGCCTTAAATACATGTCGGACTCTTCAATTCTGACAAACCCTTCAATAGATGAACCATCAAACATGCATTGGTTGTTTAATGCTTTCTCCAGTAGATCCGATGTAATCGAAACATTTTTAAGCGTTCCGAAAATATCGGTGAATTGAAGTCTGATAAATTTTACATCCTGCTCCCTCACCATTCTTTTTACATCGTCCGGAGTAAATTTTGCCATTTTAAAGCTCCTCTCTATATAAAGATGATTCCTTATAAAAAATGGCGCCCAAAACAAGACCGCATTCTCCTTGTATCATTTGAACGCCATAGATTACAACTTATGCCAATTAATTATTATACACAATTATACACACAACTCGAAAAAATGCAAGCTGCTTTATAAGAAATTTTGAGATTTGTTCTTGTATCTATACGAAAAACAGCATATCCCCATACGTCGGAATTGGCCATAATTCCCTGTCCACAATAGTTTCAAGCTTGTCGGCATCCGCCCTCAGGACACCCATTTTTTCAAATATGTCATAGCGGTAGAAATATGCCTGGGCATAAGTGTCTTCATGCATGGCAGCAGCCGCTTCAACTGCGCTTTCAAGGCTTGCAATGTTCTTCTTAATGGCAGCGGTAAGCTTGGATACTTCTGTCAGCAGCTCTGCCTGAGCAGATATGTCAATGTCCAGGCCTGTCTCCTTAATCTTATTTATTGATTCGGCCAGTTTTGTTTCATATTTGATTACTGCAGGTATAATTTGGCGTCTTGCCATCTCCAGCATTGTCATAGCTTCGATATTGATAGTCTTTATATAATTTTCAAGTGCAATTTCATAGTGTGACTGCATTTCAACCCTGCTCAGCACACCGTGCTTTTCCATCACTCTGAGATTCTTTTCATCCAACAGTGCTTTTGCAGCTTGTACTGTCGAAGGTATATTGGGAAGACCCCTTTTTGCTGCTTCTTCAACCCATTCATCAGAATACCCGTTACCGTTAAAGATAACCTTCTTATTATTGATGGCAATATCCTTTAGTATTTCCTGTACTTTTGCATCTAAGTCATCTGCATTTTCAAGCTTTGCAGCGATTTCATCCAAAGCCTCTGCAACAATCGTATTCAAAACATAATTTGCAGTAGCAATGGAAGCAGAAGAGCCGACCATTCTGAATTCAAACTTGTTGCCTGTGAAGGCAAAGGGTGATGTTCTGTTTCTGTCGGTAGAATCTTTACGGAATGTTGGAAGTGTCGTCACGCCGATTCTTAGTTCTTCGCCCTGTATGGAGCTTTTGGCTCCGCCGTTTTCAATCTGTTCCAGTATATCTGTAAGCTGATCCCCAAGGAAAATAGATATAATGGCAGGAGGTGCTTCGTTTGCTCCCAGACGGTGGTCATTGCCAGGTACCGCAGCGGCAAACCTAAGCAGCTCGGCATATTCATCGACTGCTTTTATTACTGCAAAAAGGAATACCAGGAATTGAGCATTTTCGTGTGGTGTTTTTCCGGGATCCAATAAATTCAAGCCCTCATTTGTCGACATAGACCAGTTATTATGCTTGCCTGAGCCGTTTACTCCTGCAAAAGGCTTTTCATGCAGCAGACAAACCAGGCCATGCCTTAAGGCTACTTTACGCATAGTTTCCATAGTCAGCTGGTTATGGTCTGTCGCAATATTTGTTGTAGTAAATACCGGTGCCAGCTCATGCTGTGCAGGTGCCACCTCATTATGCTTTGTTTTTGCCGATACACCCAGCTTCCATAATTCTTCGTCCAGTTCTTTCATAAATGAAGAAACATTTTCTTTGAGAGATCCGAAATAATGATCTTCAAGCTCTTGTCCCTTTGCCGGTTTTGCTCCGAAAAGCGTCCTTCCCGTATACACAAGGTCTTTACGTAGATAGTATTTCTCTTTATCAATCAAAAAATATTCCTGTTCAGGTCCTACCGTTGTTATTACCCTATTAGTTGTAGTATTGCCGAAAATCCTCAGAATGCGAAGTGCCTGTTTTGATATGGTTTCCATTGAGCGGAGCAGCGGAGTCTTCTTGTCCAACGCTTCGCCGGTATATGAGCAGAATGCTGTGGGTATACAAAGAGAACCATCTTTGATAAATGCAGGGGATGTACAGTCCCATGCCGTATAGCCTCTTGCTTCGAAGGTAGCCCTTAGACCACCGGAAGGAAAGGAAGAAGCATCAGGTTCCCCTTTGATAAGCTCTTTACCTGAAAACTCTGCTAAACCCTTGCCGTCACCTGTGGGTGATACAAAAGATTCATGCTTTTCAGCTGTTATGCCGGTTAATGGTTGAAACCAGTGGGTAAAATGGGTCGCACCCTTTTCGATTGCCCAATCCTTCATCGCACTTGCGACTACCTCTGCTACTGTAGTATCCAGCGGAAGATTTTCATCTATCGTCTTCCTCAAAGCCTTGTAAGTTGTCTTCGGAAGGCGTTCCCTCATAACTGAATCATTGAAAACATTTGTACCAAAATAATCACTTGAGTTTGCCATAATTATTCCCCTTTCACATTGCATTTTTATAATTGAGGCTGCAAATAAAAAAATGGCATCACAAAATAATTGTGACGCCATTGCCATCTTCGTTATACAAAGCACCATTGCTTCTATTCAATTTTCTGTTTCTAAATGCAACCTTAAAAAGCGCAATTCTTATACTGAATCATAGAATATTATGTTAATAATTATACGTATTTTTTTATAAAATGCAACTGTTTTTATAAAAATATTTTTCAAGCCCCATTGTGCAGCTATACCTTTTTTTTCAGGCATTCCTCCAGCAGTGCTTTCGCAGCTTGCGGGTTTGCTTTGCCTTTTGAGGCTTTCATTACCTGGCCCATCAAGAATCCGGCTGCCTGTGTTTTTCCGGCAGCATAATCCGAAAGAGATTGAGGGTTGTCATCCAGAACACTTTCAATAATTCTTTCCAAATCCGAAGTATCGCTGATTTGGCTTAGTCCTTTTTCTTTTACAATCTCTTCGGAGCTTTTGCCTGTTTCAAACATTTCTCTGAAGACTTCCTGACCGGCAGTAATGCTTATTTTCCCTTCTGCAATAATTTCAGTCAGCTTGAAGAGCGCTTCAGGAGGAACCGGTATCTGCTCTGCTTCCAACTCCTTTTCATTCAGGAGCTTCAGCATGTTTCCCAAAATCCAGTTTGCTCCGGTCTTTGGATTTGTACCACAGGTTACCAAAGCTTCATAGTACTCCGAGAGTGCTTTGTCTCCGATTATTATTTCAATCTCCTTATCTTTGAGGCCATAAAGCTCCTTGAAGCGCTTCTTCTTCTCCATTGGCATCTCCGGCAGAGCATCTTTAATCTCTTGTATCTGGGTATCATTTATTATGATTGGAACAAGATCAGGCTCCGGAAAGTATCTGTAATCATGCGCATCCTCTTTCGAACGCATTGGAACGGTTTTTCCCTTTGCACTGTCCCACCGCCTTGTCTCCTGCTTTATTTTATCTTCTTCTCCAAAGGTATACAGCTCCCTCTGACGCTTTTCCTCCTTTTCAAGAGCTTTCTGCAGCTCTTTGAAGGAGTTCAGGTTCTTCAGCTCTACCCTGGTATTAAAGGTATCCTGCCCTACTCTTCTGAGTGAAATGTTTGCATCGCATCTCAAAGAACCCTGTTCCATGCGGCAGTCGGAAATTTCACCATACTCCAGCATGGCTTTTAGTGCCCTGAGAAAAGTGATAGCTTCCTCCACTGAACGCATGTCCGGTTCTGTAACTATTTCTAAGAGCGGAACTCCGACACGGTTATAGTCAATCAGAGAAACCCCCTCATCCTCTAGATGCACCAGCTTTCCCGCATCCTCTTCCATATGGATCCTGTTCAATCTGATTCTGCGTTTTGCTCCGTCCGCCTCAATATCAACAAATCCGCCCCTGCAAATAGGAATATCGTATTGAGAGGTCTGATACGCCTTTGGAAGGTCGGGATAAAAATAGTTCTTGCGGTCCATCTTGTTAAGCAGGTTAATCTCACAGTTCAGTATCGTACCTGCCTTAATCGCAAGGTTTACTACCTCTTCATTAAGTACCGGCAGTGTTCCGGGAATTCCCATACATATAGGACATGTATTTTCGTTTGGTTTTGCTCCGAATTCTGTGGAGCAGGAGCAGAATATTTTTGATTTGGTATTAAGCTCAGCATGTATTTCAAGGCCGATAATAGTTTCAAAGCTCATCTTCATTTCCTCCCTTATTAGAGTGTAGGCTGCATAGCAATATGCTTCAGCTCTTGTTCCAAAGCATAGGCAGCTTTGAAAAGCTTTTCTTCCCCATAGTGCGGCCCTATAAGCTGAAGCCCAATTGGCAATCCTGCCCGACTTATACCGCATGGCATGGATAGTGCCGGAACTCCTGACAGATTCATATTTATCGTATATATATCAGCTAAATACATTTCAACAGGATCGGTGGTTTTTTCTCCAATTTTAAAAGGCAAAACCGGTGAAGTAGGGCTTATTATAAGGTCATAGTTTTCAAAAGCCTTCATAAATTGCTCTTTTATTTTTTTACGAAGCTTTTGTGCCCTATTGTAGTAAGCATCATAATACCCGGAGGATAGTGCAAAGGTACCAAGCATTATCCTTCTTTTTACCTCTTCACCGAAACCCTCGCTTCTGCTTTTTTCCATTAACTCATCCAAATCTTCAAATTCCTCTGTTCTGTATCCGTATCGTATCCCGTCGAATCTGGCTAAGTTCGAACTGGCTTCTGCGGAAGAAATTATATAGTAAGCAGATAGCCCTTCTGCCGTTATCGGAAGGGATATTTCTTCCACGTAAGCTCCCAAGGCTTTGAATTTCTCTATGCTCTCTTTAATGGAAGCAGCTATTTCTCCGTCCAGCCCTGACTGGTAGAATTCAGCAGGAACGCCGATTTTCATGCCCTTGACCCCCTCTTCAATGCTGCTTATATAATCTTCAGTAATGGAGTGTTTGACAGAGGTACTGTCAAGTTTGTCTTCTCCTTGAATAACTTCAAGTAATAAGGCACTGTCCTTTACATTCTTCGCAAAAGGGCCGATCTGATCCAAGGATGAACCGAAGGCAATAAGCCCAAACCTCGAAACCAGCCCGTAGGTAGGCTTCAAACCTACCACACCGCAGAAGGCTGCAGGCTGCCGGATAGACCCGCCGGTGTCGGAGCCCAGTGCAAGGGTCGCCATTCCGGCTGACACAACTGCTGCAGAGCCCCCTGAAGAACCGCCGGGCACCCTCTCTGTATCCCAGGGGTTTTTAGTCTTCTTAAAGGCTGAATTTTCAGTGGAGGAACCCATGGCAAACTCATCCATGTTTGTCTTGCCGATTATTATGGCGCCGGCCTCCTTCAGCTTTTTTACGACTGATGCATCATAGGGAGGGATAAAATCATAAAGCATTCTGGAAGCGCAAGTGGTCTTTATGCTGTCGGTACATATGTTGTCTTTGATAGCAACGGGAACTCCTCCAAGCTTTCCGATTTGCTCCCCTCTTATTATTTTTTCATCTATTTGTTCTGCCTGAGCAAGTGCTTCCTCCCGGCAGAGGGTCAAAAAGCCATCGATAATAGGCTCTTTTTCATATATTCTTTCGAAAAGTGAAGTTACCGCTTCTTTTGCAGTAAACTGCCTTCTCATTATTCCTGATCTTATTTCAAATGCGGTCATTTTTTCTATATTCAACCCTCTCACCTCCTATTCGATAATTTTAGGCACCTTTATATAGGTATCACTCATAGACTTGACATTTTGAAAAAGCTTCTTCTTATCCTCGAAGACAGAAGTTTCATCCTTCCGCAGAACCGGCTTCATATCCTCACTGTACAAGTCAAGAATTACATCACTTAAGTCGAATTTGTCGATAGACTCAAAATGTGATAATATACTTTCAAATTCCTTGACCATTTTTTGCGCCTGTTCCTCTGAAAAGCTTAGTTTGGCAAGCTTTGCAATGTATTTTACATCTTCAACCGATATTTTCATTTTTTTCCCTCCTTAAGGTTCTAGTCTTTTCATATCTCTTGGAAGCAAGGTTGCTTCCCTTATGTTGCTCAAGTCCAGAATTTTCATTGTCAGCCTTTCAAGGCCTATTGCAAAACCACCGTGAGGGGGCATGCCATATTTGAAGCTGTCCAGGTAAAATTTAAAGTTATCAGGGATTAACCCGAATTTTATTATGTTTGCCTTAAGCATTTCATAGTCATGGATTCTCTGGCCTCCTGTAGTAATTTCCAGTCCTTTATATATGAGGTCAAAGCTTTTGGTCAGCTCCGGTTCTTCGTAATCCGGCATCGCATACATCGGTCTTTTCGATACGGGATATTTGGTAAGGAAAACAAAATCACTTCCATAGGTTTCCTTAATATATTCTGAAAGCATAATTTCTCCTTCAGCATCAATATTTCCTGCCGGTGATTTCTTTCCGTACTTATCCAGCAAAATGGATTGCACTTCACTTAAAGGAATCCTGGGTATATTTATTATTTCCGGAAGCTTTATGCCATACATTTCAAATTCTCTGGAGCAGAACTGCTTCAAATGGCCAAAAAGATATTTTATAAAGCCTTCCTCCAGGTCCATAAGGTCATTTTCATCCTTTATGAAGCCCATTTCTACATCAAGACTGATATATTCATTCAAGTGCCTCCAGGTGTTGTGGAGCTCCGCCCTGTAGGCTGCTCCGATCTCAAAGACTCTTTCAAAGCCTGCGCCTACCATCATCTGTTTATAAAATTGGGGGCTTTGCGCCAGGAA
>CAZUGK010000137.1:0-11296 GCA_964619815.1 uncultured Clostridiaceae bacterium
CACTTGTACAAGCCTTCAGTTAGGGGGTGCATGTTATGAGAAAGATACTGGTTGATAAAGTAAAAGAAGGAATGATACTTGCCAGGACCCTGCACAGCTACGATGGGAATATACTGTTAAATGCAGGGATCATACTTAAGAGCTCTTATATAACGAAATTAAAGGGCTTGGGTATCAGGGAACTATATATTGAGGATGATATCAGCCATGACATTGTGCTCAAGGATGTTGTAAATGAAGAGACAAGATTCGAAGCCAGAATAAATATAAAGAACGCAATGGACAGCATAAGGTATGGCAGTTCCATTGATGTTAAACCGATAAGGAACAGTGTCTGCAAAATGATAGATGAGCTCATGGATGTGAAGGATACCATGGTTAACCTCCAGGATTTGAAGAGCAATGACCAATATACCTTCAGCCATAGTGTCAACGTATGCGTTTTGTCTCTGATTACAGGAATATCAATGAACTACAGTGAGGATAAGCTCAGGGAGCTTGGAATCGGAGCAATGCTGCATGATATAGGCAAGACAAGAATACCCAATGAAATACTGAACAAGCCTGAAAGCCTGACAACTGAAGAGTTTGAGATCATAAAGAAACATACAAGCTATGGCTATGAATTACTTAAGAAAAGCGCGACATTGAGCACTTATGCAAGTTATATAGCCTTAACACACCACGAGAGGCATGACGGAGAGGGTTATCCCCTGGGACTCAGGGGTGATGAGATACATGAGTTTGCCAGAATAGTATCCATAGCTGATGTATATGATGCCTTGACCTCAGACAGGGTATATAAGAAGAGGGTACATATTAATGAAGCTGTCGAATACTTAATTGGAATGGGAGACCATCAATTCGACTACAATATAGTGAGGAATTTTATTGAACACATAACCATATATCCGCCGGGAACCTGTGTGCTTTTGAACGACGGAGAAAAAGCCATAGTAGTTGATGTCAACAAGAGATATCCTAACAGGCCGATTATAAGAATTCTTGTTGACAGGGAAGGTCAAGTGCCTAGAGAGCCAATAGAAATTGATCTGACAAAAAACAATACCCTGCTGATCAGCGAAATTATTGATGATATGTAGGGATTAGGTTTCGAGGTCACGAGGTTTCGGGGTCTCGTGGAATGCTTGGGTATTCCTTTTGAAATTGGTTACGGGGTGTAGGGAACGACGCCCTCGTCGTTCAGCTGTAGGGGCGCCCATTGGGCGTCTGCTTGTACGGGGTACAGGGCAGAATTTGCATTTACGGAGGTGCAGTAATGTTAGTCGGAATTGACCTGGGGGGTACGACAATTAAAGCAGGTTTGGTAGACCATGAGGGAAGAATACTTATCCAGTCGTCCATAGATACGAAGGTAGGACGGGATTACAGGCTTATAGTTGAGGATATGGAAAAACAGATAGAAAAGCTGCTTTCTGATTACGGGAGCGGAATTGATGATATAGAGTCTATAGGAATTGGAGCTCCCGGGCTTATGAATTATAAGAGCGGATATGTCATATACTGTACAAATTTATTCTGGAATAATGTCCCTTTGGGAGTGATGCTGAAGGAGCATTTTAAAAAGCCGGTTTATTTGGAGAACGACGCTACAGTTGCAGGCTTGGCTGAAAGCCTTTTCGGCTCCACAAAAAATGTATCGAATTCCGTATTTCTTACTATTGGCACCGGTATAGGCTCAGGCATTATAATAAATCATAAGATTTACAGCGGCAGTCACTTTGCAGGCTCTGAGATAGGACATATGATAATAGGTGATAACTTCTACAAATGCAATTGCGGCAATAATGGCTGCCTTGAGACTTTTGCATCGGCAACTGCAATGATAAAATATGTCATACACAGGCTTGAAAAGGACAATATAAAGACGTCAATCCTGGATAAGGCTGGCGGTAAAGCAGAGAATATAAACGCAAAGATAATTTTTGATGCGGCAAAGGAAGGGGATCAGCTTGGCAAGGAGACTGTAGACCGGATGATCAAATACCTTTCCGTTGGAATACTAAATGTATTTAATATATTGGATCCTGAAATAATAGCAATAGGAGGAGGAGTATCCAAGGCAGGGGACTACCTTATTGAACGGTTGAAGGATGAGGTTTCTAAGATGTTCTTTACGCCCGATATCAAGTATGGTGACATTGTGCTGGCACAGTTGGGAAATGAAGCCGGGATACTCGGAGCGGCATTCCTCGGGAATAATATGTAGGATGGTATAAGGATAGTAATTGAATATTACTATCTTTTCTTTTGTATACTCTTATAATAAGGTGCTTAATTTCCAGTAAATTATTATTATGGAATTTACATATCATATCCAGTATAATAGTTCTGATAAGAAACTAACATCGGAGGCGAAATAATGAAAAAGCTTAGTTTTGATTATTCAAATTCCATGGTGAAAGACCATGAGATAGCTAATCTGAGTGAATATGTTAAAGCTGCCCATAATATGCTGCATGAAAAGACGGGAGCCGGAAACGACTTTCTTGGTTGGGTGGAATATCCGGTGAACTACGACAGGGATGAATTTGAAAGGATATTGAAAGCAGCGGATAGAATACGGAGTACTTCTGAGGTGCTGCTGGTAATAGGAATAGGCGGTTCATACCTGGGTGCAAGGGCGGCTTTTGAGATGCTGGCACATTCTTTCCACAATCTGCTGCCGAAGGATAGAAGAAGTGCCCCGCAGGTTTATTTTCTAGGCAATAATATAAGCGGAACCTATTTCAAACAGCTTATGGAGGCCACTGAAGGGAAAAGTGTAAGCGCCTGTGTGATATCAAAGTCAGGAACTACTACGGAGCCGGCAATAGCCTTCAGATTTGTGAAGGCTTATATGGAGGAGAAATACGGAAAAACAGAAGCGGCTAAGAGGATTTACGCCATTACAGACGCTTCCAGGGGTGCACTTAAAAAGCTTGCAGACACTGAGAGTTATGAGAGCTTTGTTATTGCAGATGATATAGGAGGAAGATACTCGGTGCTTACTCCTGTAGGTTTACTTCCCATAGCAGCTGCCGGAATTGATGTAAAAAGCATGCTTGAAGGCGCAAAGGATGCCTGGGAGGAATACAGCATGCCTGAGCTTGAAAAGAATCCGTGCTACCGGTATGCGGCTGTACGAAGCGTGTTGAACAGAAAAGGCAAAGCTATTGAAGTCATGATTAACTACGAGCCTTCGCTGCATTTCTTTGCTGAATGGTGGAAGCAGCTTTTCGGAGAAAGTGAAGGAAAGGATGGAAAAGGTATTTTTCCTGCTTCCATGGATTTTTCTACCGATCTGCACTCATTGGGGCAATTTCTTCAGGATGGAACCAGGAATATGTTTGAGACAATCCTGAATGTTGAAAAGCCAAGGCTTGAGGCAGAGATAATTAATGTCGAGGAAAACCTGGATGGTTTGAACTTTATAAGTGGAAAGACAATGGACTATGTGAACAAAAAGGCTTTCCAGGGTACTATGCTTGCCCACATGGACGGCGGAGTGCCTATAAGCGTACTTAATGTTCCCGAAATCAACGAGTATTACTTTGGGAAACTGGTTTATTTCTTCGAAAAAGCCTGCGGTATAAGCGGTTACCTGCTTGGAGTGAATCCCTTCGATCAGCCGGGAGTTGAGGAGTACAAGAAGAATATGTTTGCACTTTTGGGAAAGCCGGGTTACGAAAAATTAGGTGAGGAGCTTAATAAAAGGCTCAAATAGAAAATTGATGTAAAGAAGATTTTGTACTATAATATAAGTATAGTGACTAAGTCTATAGTATATAGCACATATGTTTTCATATGTGCTTTTTTCAAAATAGGAGAAACCGTAATGAAGAATTTTGTTCATCTCCATGTACATACTGAATACAGCCTCCTTGACGGAGCCGGCAGGGTTGAAGACCTTGTAGCCAGAGCTAAGGAATTGGGTATGGAATCAGTAGCTATTACTGACCATGGTGTAATGTATGGCGTGGTGGACTTTTACAAGCAGGCGAAAAAGCATGGCATCAAACCTTTGATAGGCTGTGAAGTATATGTTGCTCCAAGAACCATGCAGGACAGGGATCCCAAGCTGGACAGCGGCCAATACCATCTGGTGCTGCTGGCAAAGGATGAAGAAGGCTACCAAAATCTTATCAAGCTGGTATCCATGGGCTTTACTGAAGGCTTTTACTATAAGCCGAGAGTGGATATGGAGACTTTGCGCAAGTATTCAGGAGGAATTATTGCGTTGAGTGCATGTCTTGCCGGGGTGATACCAGGCCATATAATGGATGGAAACTATGAAGCTGCAAAAGACGCAGCATTGTCATACAATGAGATTTTTGGCGAGGGAAACTTTTATCTGGAGCTTCAGGACCACGGTATAAAGGAGCAGGCCCTGGTAAACCAGGAAGTAATAAGATTATCCAGGGAGACAGGTATACCCTTGGTTGCTACAAATGACGTTCACTATGTGAATAAGGAAGATGCGGTAGCCCAGGATATTCTGCTTTGCATACAGACCGGAAAAACTGTTGAAGAGGAAGGAAGAATGAAATTCCAGGGCCAGGAGTTCTATTTGAAAACTCCCGATGAGATGTACGAGCTTTTCAAATATATTCCCGAAGCCTTGGAAAATACTGCAAAGATAGCAGAAAAATGTAATCTGGAATTTGAATTCGGGCACGTACATCTGCCTGCTTTTGACGTTCCAGAAGGCTATACCTCGGATACCTATCTAAGGAAGCTGTGCTATGACGGCTTGGAGAAAAAATATGCCGAGGTAACGGAAGAACTCAGGGAAAGGGCGGAATACGAATTATCCGTCATAACTAGGATGGGATATGCAGAATATTATCTTATTGTTTGGGATTATGTGAAATTTGCCAAAGATAACGGGATTATGGTTGGCCCCGGGAGGGGGTCGGGGGCCGGAAGCCTTGTTGCATACTGCATAGGCATAACGAATATTGATCCAATTAAGTATAAGCTTATATTTGAAAGGTTTTTGAATCCCGAGAGAATAAGCATGCCGGACTTTGACGTGGATTTCTGCTACGAAAGGCGCCAGGAAGTCATCGATTATGTCGTAAGAAAGTACGGCAAGGACAGGGTTGCACAGATAATTACCTTTGGTACTATGGCTGCAAGGGCTGCCATAAGAGATGTGGGCAGGGCATTGAATATACCATATGCTCAGGTGGATTTGATTGCTAAAAAAATTCCATTTGAGATTGGAATGACTATAGGAAAAGCACTGGAGATAAACCCGGAATTGAAGAAGCTCTACGAAGAGGATGAAAGTGCAAGGTACCTTATAGACATGTCAAAGGCAGTGGAGGGAATGCCCAGACACAGCTCCACTCATGCAGCAGGAGTGGTTATTTCAAAAAAGGCGGTAACAGAATATGTTCCTCTGCAGATGAATGAGGATGTAATAACAACACAGTTCACCATGGGGACCCTTGAGGAGTTGGGGCTTCTTAAAATGGACTTTCTGGGGCTCAGGACACTGACGGTAATAAGGGACACCCTGGAGCTTATTAAAGCAAAGGGAGTAGAAGTACCCGATATTGATAAGATGGATTATGATGATACTGATGTATATAAGATGATATCTCAGGGCGAGACCTACGGAGTGTTTCAGCTGGAAAGCGGAGGCATGACCCAGTGCATGAAGGAACTTAAACCTAACTGCCTTGAGGATATAATTGCCGGGATATCGCTGTACAGGCCGGGAGCAATGGATCAGATTCCAAAGTACATCAAAAACAAGCACAATTCTGATAGGATTCAGTATATGCACCCAGCCCTTGAGCATATACTGGATGTGACTTACGGATGTATCATATACCAGGAACAGGTAATGCAGATAGTAAGGGATCTGGGCGGCTACTCCATGGGCAGGTCAGACCTTGTGAGAAGGGCTATGGGAAAAAAGAAAGCCGATGTAATGGCGAAGGAGAGAGAGAATTTTATCAACGGGATAGTTGATGAAGCCGGAAATGTCATAGTAGCAGGCTGCGTCAGAAATGGAATACCGGCAGAGACAGCGGCGGATATTTTTGACGAGGTGGCTAAGTTTGCCGGCTACGGCTTTAACAAGTCCCATGCGGCAGCATATGCAATAATAGCTTATCAGACAGCATGGCTCAAATACTATCACCCTGTGGAATTTACAGCTGCACTTATAACCAGTGTTATGGGCAGCAGCAAAAAAGTGGCAGAGTATATTCAGCATTGCAGGAGCCTTGGCATAGAAGTGCTTCCTCCTGATATTAACGAGAGCAGCGTAAGCTTTACTGTAAAAGAAAATAAGATTAGGTTCGGACTTGCGGCAGTAAAGAATGTCGGTATCAATGCGATTCTGTCCATAATAAAGGCAAGGAACGAAAAAGAAAGGTTTGAGGGACTCTATGACTTCCTGCAGAAGATTGATTATACTGTCATCAACAAGAGAACTGTGGAGAGCCTGATAAAGTGCGGCGCCTTTGACTGCTTTGATGTATACAGGAGCCGTATGCTGGCAGTTTATGAAAAGCTTATGGAGAGTATACAGGGACAGAAAAAGAACAATGTGGAAGGACAGATTTCACTGTTTGACACGATGGAGGATACTGAAGATGTTGTGGGAAACATTTATCCTGAAATTAATGAATACCCTAAGCGAAATATGCTCGCCATGGAAAAAGAAATGCTGGGGCTTTATATAAGCGGGCATCCTCTTGAAGAATACAAGTCAGAGCTTGAAGCATCTGTTACAATAACAACTGCAGAGCTTGCTACTGATAATGAGGATGATGCTCAGGATGCCGGGGACAGCTTTGAACTGGACGGAAAAAAGGTGACCATGGGGGGCATAATAGTGTCTCTAAAGCAGAAAGCCACCAAAACCAATAATATGATGGCTTTTGTTGAGTTGGAAGACTTATACGGTTCTCTGGAGGTAATAGTATTCCCCAAAGTATATGAAAGATGCAAAAGCTTCCTGGTTCAGGACACAATAGTGCTTGTTGAAGGCAGAATAAGCCAGAAGGAAGAAGAAGCTGCAAAAATAATATGTGACAATGTGAAGCCATTGAAAAAGCATTCGGGAAAGAAGCTTTATATAAAGATAAATACAGAGCTGCAGCCGGATATAATGGGAAAACTGAAAGGCATACTGACAGAATATAAAGGGATGCAGCCGGTGATTTTAGTAAATGAAGCTTGCAAGACCAATGGAAAATGTCAGGTTATGAAAGCCGACAGCAGTATCTGGGTTGATATAAATGACAAGCTGCTGAGTGATTTGAAAGAAGTTGCAGGTTCGGACTGTGTTGCTGTCAAGTAATGTAATAATCAAAAAATGGGTAGAATAAGCTTGATATTAGGACATATTTCATTTAAAATTATTTCTGTAAATACAATTTATATGCATTCACTATTTAGTGATTAAACATACAATATAAATTGCACAAGCGGTTATTTGGAATAGGCGCGATTTATAACAACAAGCAAAATGTTTCGTACTATTGAACTATTATATGGCGGATTTAATGCGAAACATTTGAGTGCCTCTTTGAAGCAAGAACTTCTTAACCTGCAGAGGCACTGCTAAGGAAGTGCCAATGAAGGAGGCAGCATGTATGTGGACAGTTGTATACTTGGCAAAGAATAAGAAACTCGCTGATAAAGTCAGTGAGCTAATGTCAAGGGAAGGGGTTCTTGTAAAGCTGCAGCCGGTGAGTAAGAACACCGGTGATGAGGATAGCTATTTTGAAATATTGGTACTCGAATCTGAAGTAGAGGAAGCACACAATATTCTGTACGAACTCGGTTATTAACAGCTTGGTTTTTGTGAATAGAAAGGTGAAGAATTTTTTTGCAGGATATCGGGACACATTATGACCATGCAGGACAAAAGGGGGATTGAGTATGAAAAATATAGCAGTATTGACCAGCGGAGGAGATGCACCGGGGATGAATGCCGCCATACGTGCAGTTGTAAGAATGGGCATATATAACGGTATGAATGTCTTTGGAGTGAGAAAAGGCTTCAGAGGACTTATCAATGGAGATTTCGTAAAGATGGATGAATCTTCTGTATCAGATACTATACAACGCGGGGGTACTATACTTCAGACTGCAAGAAGTGAAGAATTCAAGACTGAAGAAGGACAGCTCAAAGCGGCCAATATGGCAAAAATTTTTAATATAGAGGGTCTTGTGGTCATAGGTGGAGACGGCTCCTTTGCAGGTGCAAAAAGACTTTCTGAAAAGGGGACTGCCTGTATAGGCCTGCCCGGTACAATTGATAATGACCTTGCATATACCGATTATACAATAGGCTTTGATACAGCTGTTAATAACGTGTTGGATGCAATCAATAAAATCAGAGACACATCCACCTCCCATGAAAGGGTAAGCATAATTGAGGTAATGGGAAGAAATTCAGGGGATATCGCATTATATTCAGGTTTGGCCGGAGGGGCTGAAGGCATTATTGTCCCGGAAATCGACTTCAAGCTGGAGAATATCTGTAAGATGCTGGTGGAGAGAAAGAACAGGGGTAAGCTGCACAGCATCATAATTCTGGCTGAAGGTGTCGGAGATGCAAAGCAGCTGGAGCAGCAGATAATGAAAAATATTGACATAGAAGTAAGAGCAACTATTCTAGGATACACCCAAAGAGGCGGAAACACATCTGCCTTCGACAGGGTGCTGGCAAGCAGGCTCGGTGCAAGAGCTGTCGAGCTGCTGGCTGAAGGAAAGTCAGGCAGAGTGGTAGGTATTCGAAACAATAAGATCATTGATATGGAAATCGGGGAAGCCTTAAGCATGAAAAAAGAGTTCCAGAGAGAGCTTTATGAATTGGCGGCAAACTTGTCCGGCAGTCCGGTATAGATATGGGTTCCGGGGTCTTGGTGAGTAGGGAGATCAGTGATCTCCCGCAAAATGCATACAGCATGAGATAGGAGATTCTAGAACCAAAGAAAAGTCTTCAAAGTTTAGACTTAATTCTCGAGTCTGGAGTTTCAAATCTCGAATTTAATATATATAAATTTGGAGAAGGAGAGATGAACTTATGACTACATTGAAGGGAAATTGTTTGGTAGCACAATCCGGAGGGCCAACCTCTGTTATAAACGCCAGTGCTTGCGGTGTTATACAGGAGGCCTTCAAATCAGGAGAAATTGATAAGGTTTATGGCGCACTTCACGGTGTGGCAGGAATACTTAATGAGGACTTGTTCCTACTAAACGAAGAATCACCTGAGGAAATAGAGCTAATGAAGGTAACACCTGCATCTGCTTTGGGCTCCTGCAGGTATAAGCTGAAATCAATAGAGGCAAGTGAAAAGGATTACAGAAGAATAATTGATGTGTTTGAAGCACATGATATAAGATACTTTTTTTACATTGGCGGAAACGATTCAATGGATACAGCAAACAAGGTAAGCCAATATGCTCAGCGTGTCGGCTACGAGCTTAGGGCCGTAGGGGTGCCTAAGACAATAGACAATGATTTGCCTATTACTGATCACACACCTGGCTTCGGAAGCACTGCAAAATTCATTGCCACCTCAATAAAGGAAGTTGGATTGGATGCAAGGGTGTATGACTACCCTACCGTTACAATATGTGAATTGATGGGAAGGAACGCAGGCTGGATAACCGCATCCTCCGCTTTGGCAAAGGAATTTGAAGATGATGCCCCGCATTTCATTTATCTCCCTGAAGTACCCTTATCATTGGAGAAATTCGGTGAAGATATAAAATCGGCACTGGAAAAATACAATTATGCTGTAGTAGCTGTATCAGAGGGAATTAAGACTGAGGATGGAAGATATATATCTGAATTATGTGACCCCAGTGCAGTCAAGGACGCCTTCGGACATGTTCAGCTGGGAGGAGCCAGTGAGGTTCTTCAGAGCTACATTTCACAGAATGTCTGCAAGAAGGTAAGAATAGTCAATTACAGCAGCATACAGAGATGCGCTGCACACTGGGCATCCCTCACCGATAACGAGGAAAGCTTTATGTGCGGAAAGGCAGCTGTAAGATATGCCATAGAAGGCCATACCGGCAAGATGGTTGGAATGGCAAGGGGCAAAGGAGCAGAATATACCTGTGAAACCCAGCTTATTGACCTTGACGATGTTGCCAACAAGGAAAAGAAGATTCCTGCAAAATGGATAAACGAAGAGGGGAACTTTATAAAGCAGCCTTTGATGGACTATATGAGACCGCTTATAAAGGGAGAAGTCAAGATTCGTATGGAAAACGGACTTCCGCGATATGCAAGGCTTCAGAAAAAGCTTATAGAAAAGAAGCTTGAGAAATGGAATGTTAAATAGTATGAGAAAGACAAAGATAGTATGTACCATAGGGCCAGCGACTGAAAGTGAAGAAATGATAAGCAAGCTTATAACAGCCGGCATGAATGTGGCAAGGCTCAATTTTTCCCACGGTGATCACGCTGAACATAAAAGAAGAATCGACGGAATTAAGCGGATTAGGGAGGAACTGGGGATACCTGTCGCAATTATGCTGGATACCAAGGGACCTGAAGTGAGGCTTGGATATTTCAAGGATGGAAAAGCCGAAATAGTTAAGGGCCAGAGGTTTACACTAACAGTAAGGGACATACATGGTGACAGCACGCAGTGCAGCATCACCTATAAAGAACTGCCCAGGGAGGTGTCTCCCGGTTCCAGGATACTTATAGCAGATGGAGTTATAGAGCTAAAAGTGCTGGATAAAAACGATACCGATGTCGTTTGCGAGGTTGTAAACGGAGGAACACTGGGTGATAGGAAGAATGTGAACATCCCTGGGGCTACTTCGAAGCTGCCTGCAATTACAGAAAAGGATATTGCGGATCTGAAATTCGGAGTTGAAAATGAAGTGGACTTTGTCGCTGCATCCTTCATAAGAAAAGCTACTGATGTGCTGGAGATAAGAAAGGTTTTGGAGGAAAACGGCGGAAAGCATATACAGATAATTGCAAAGATAGAAAACCAGGAAGGCGTAGATAACCTGGAGGATATTCTCAGGGTATGCGATGGACTGATGGTTGCAAGAGGGGACCTTGGGGTTGAGATACCTACAGAGGAAATACCAATGATTCAAAAGCTAATAATAAAGAAAGCCAATGAAACTGGTAAACCGGTTATAACTGCAACCCAGATGCTTGATTCAATGATAAGGAATCCGCGGCCTACAAGAGCGGAAGTAACTGACGTCGCAAACTCAATAATTGACGGCACTGATGCAATAATGCTTTCGGGAGAGACAGCAGCCGGCAAGTATCCCATAGAAGC
>CAZUGK010000138.1:0-10856 GCA_964619815.1 uncultured Clostridiaceae bacterium
GGAATTTTCGCAGGCGCTTTTATTGGCTTTGGGGCACAGGGAGCGATTACGATAGGGCAATCGCTTGCCAAAATTGATGCGGGCTTGCAGAAGTTTGCATTTGCAGGAGCTTTTCCTGTTGGACTCATGCTGGTAGTTATCTGCGGTGCAGAGCTTTTTACAGGCAACAATCTTATGACCTTGGGCTGCCTCAACTGCCGCTACAAATGGTCAGATATTTTCAGAAACTGGTTCTTTGTTTACTTTTCAAATTTTGTAGGTTCAGTAATATTGGCATTTCTGGTTGCAAATTCCGGATTGATGGCGGCAGGATCTCCTATTGCCGAGTCGGCTATAGGAATGGCAACAAAGAAAGTTGCGATAGGCTTCGGACCTGCTATTATAAGAGGAATACTCTGCAATATCCTTGTTGTTCTCGCAGTTTGGATGGCTACAGGAGCAAAAGACATAATCGGAAAGATATTTTCCTGCTGGTTCCCCATCATGCTTTTCGTACTGTCCGGATATGAGCATAGTGTTGCGAACATGTACTTCATACCTCTGGGAATGTTTTTAGGCGCACCTGTTACCTGGGGACAGATTTTGCTGAACAACCTGATACCTGTTACAATAGGCAACATAATCGGCGGAGCGCTTATTGTGCCGTTGTTCTACTATGTTGCATATATGAAATCTTCTCCAACTGCAGCATCAAAAGATGCAAAAGCATAAAAAAAGGTGCAAAAGCAGTTACAATAGTATATAATTAAATAAAATATAAGTTTTCCGAGTCGTTGCTTCTAAGGTTAGCTATGAAGCCATGACCAATGGGCAAACCCCATAAGGGTTTAGGAAGAAATTTCTAAGCCTCCCGTGTTTGGAAAGGAAAATGTTTTGTTAAATGTTGCTAAAGAACAATCCTTTTCAGGATTGTTTTTTTATTGTATAGGAAAGTATAACTTTCCTATACAATAAAAAACCTTTATTTAACTGCCCGTGCCAGAATTTCCTCATTACATTCGGAAAAGGCACATGGGCTTCAAATGCGGCCGCAGCCGCCTTTGTTCTTTATCAACGCTAAACTACAAGGAGAATTAATATGGAGTATTTCACCGAAGCCTTTAACAAAGCACTGACTTTGATGCTGTCCTTCGATCCCGAGCTTTATGGGATTATCTTTCTTTCAATCAGGATATCGGTAATTGCGACTTTGATAAGCACAATCATAGGGCTGCCGCTTGGCTCAATGATTGGACTCAACAGGTTCTGGGGAAGAGCAGCAATAATAAACCTGACAAACACTTTTATGGGAATGCCTCCGGTAGTTATAGGACTTGTAGTGTACATACTGCTCTCTAACCAGCTAGGGCTGCTTGGCCCCCTGAGACTGCTTTTCACCCCCACGGCCATGGTAATTGCCCAAGTGCTTCTGGCAACACCGATAGTCGTCGGACTTACCATAGTGGCTGTTCAGGGTGTTGATCCTCTGCTTAAGAAAACTGCGGTAAGTCTTGGCGCAAATGGTTTCCAGCTGACATGGCTTATTATCAAGGAGGCAAGGTACGCAATAGGAGCAGCTGTGATTACCGCTTTTGGGCGCCTCACTGCTGAAGTAGGCGCTGTTATGATGGTTGGAGGGAATATAAGGTTTCAGACAAGGGTAATGACAACTGCAATAGCACTGCACAAGGGCATGGGAGAGTTCCAAATGGCGCTTGCCCTTGGCATAATCCTTCTTTTCATCTCCCTTTTGATCAACAGCACATTGGACATTCTCAGAAGAGGAAGGGGGATGGCTCACTGATGGGGTATATATACAGTATTAGTAAGCTTGTAAAGGAATACGGTGATAAAAAGGTTCTGGACATAGAGGAGCTGAACCTGGAGGAAGGAAGGATAACCGGAATAATTGGTCCGAGCGGCGCAGGAAAGAGTACGCTTCTGTACATACTTAACGGATTGGAGAAATCCACAAGCGGCAAAATAGTATTTGACGGGAAAGAGCTAAAGAGCGAACCGGATATTGAAACCAGAAGACAGATGTCTATGGTATTCCAGAAGCCTACAGTTTTCAATACAACTGTATATGAAAACATGGCTTACGGCTTAAAGCTCCGCGGTATGCCCAAAGTGGACACAAGGGGCAAGGTGCTGGAGCTTGCAAAGCTGATAGGGCTCGAGGATAAGCTTAAACAAAAAGCAGTAACCCTTTCCGGAGGGGAAGCTCAGAGGCTCTCACTTGCAAGAGCTATTATTCATAAACCAAAGGTACTTTTGCTGGATGAACCCACGGCTAACCTTGATCCGGCAAACGTGGCAATGATAGAAAAACTAATATTTCATGCAAAGACAGAGTGCAAAACGTCGATAGTAGTAATTACACATAACATGTTCCAAGCTAAAAGAATTTCTGAAAAGCTGGTCTTTCTGCTTAATGGAAGCATAGTGGAAAGCGGAGACGCCCAAGAAATATTTAACAGGCCTAAAGACAACAGAACCTTGGATTTTATTGAAGGAAGAATGATTTATTAGGAGGTACGATTATGAACAGCAAAATAAAAATGAAAGCCAGGATGATGGTTACATTAATTGTCCTGCTTGCAATGGTGATGTCAAGTCTCACTTTTGTAAATGCAGAAGCACTTGGCATTGACACTCTAAGCTCAGGGGATAAGGCAGCTACAACTGCTTCCTGGCTCAATTTCAGAACAGGTCCCGGCACCGGTTATAAAGTACAGTCAGTGCTTGCCAGGAATACCACTGTAACTATTATTGAAAAATCAAACAGCTGGTACGAAGTAAGCCTGGCAAACGGCAAGACCGGTTATGTACATGAAAAATATCTTACAAATATAGCAAAGCAGGCAGCTGCAGCAACTGCTGCCGGCAAACCGGCAGCAGTAATCGGCAAGCCGGAATCAACAATGATACTGGCAACCACAACCAGCACAAGAGATACGGGGTTATTGGACGTGCTTGTACCTGCCTTCGATAAAAAGTACGGGGTGACTACAAAAGTAGTTTCCGTAGGTACCGGAGAAGCCATTGAAATGGGCAAGCAGGGAAATGCAGATGTGCTGCTGGTTCACGCGAGGAAGTCGGAAGATGCATTTGTTGACAGCGGATTTGGTGTAAACAGAAAAGATGTAATGTATAATTATTTCTTTATCGTAGGACCAAAGGATGATCCGGCCGGGATAGCTTCCATCAAGGATGCCGGAGTAGCTATGCAAAAGATAGCAGACAGCAAAGCCAAGTTTATTTCAAGAGGTGACCAGTCAGGTACACACAAGAAGGAGCTTGAAATCTGGAATAAGTTCAATATAAAGCCTGTGGGACAGAGTTGGTATCTTGAAGCAGGACAGGGCATGGGAGATACTCTTATGATGGCAAGTGAGATGGGAGCCTATACATTGGTGGACAGCGGCACCTGGTATGCTTTTGAAAACAAGGTAAATCTCAAGATAGTGCTTCAGGGAGATTCAGTGCTTTTCAATCCTTATGGAGTAATAGCAGTGAATCCTCAGAAATACCCCAATATACACTATAATGCAGCAATGACCTTTATACAGTTCATAACCTCTGATGAGGGACAGCAGATAATTAGGGAATATACGAAAAACGGGAAACAGCTTTTCGTGCCTAATGCAACAAAATAATAAACGGGGACAGAGTTAAAAGGCTCTGTCCCTTCTGTCATGTTTTAAACATATATTTGGAAGGCATAATATATTGATAACTGAACTTTATTAAGCTAGAATTTATTTAGGGACAAGAACATGATTTATAATAACAGGTAGAGGGACTGAAGGAGAGGACTGCAAATGAAGCTTTTAGAGGTTGATACCGTTTATCAGGCAAAACAGAAGATGGAAAACTATTTCAGGGATATTTCAGTTGGATATGAAGAGGTGGAAATTACAAAAGCTTTGGGCAGAGTTGCCTTTGAGGATATTTTTTCACAGCTTGACGTACCTGATTTCAATAGATCTACTGTTGACGGCTATGCGGTAGTCTCGAAGGATACCTTTGGAGCAAGTGAAAGCCTTCCTGCTTTTATCAATATCATTGGAAAGGTAGAAATGGGAGAAGCATCATCCCTTAAGGTCAGTAAGGGAAACTGCATATATGTACCTACCGGAGGGATGATACCGGAGGGAGCCGACGCTATGCTTATGATTGAATATGCCGAGCTGATTGATGAAGGAATGCTGGCTGCTCAAAGTCCGGTAGCACCGGGCGAAAACATTATTTATATTGGTGATGATGTAAAGCAAGGGGAAAAGGTTCTTCCCAAAGGCAGAATAATCAAATCCCAGGATATAGGAGTATTATGTGCTGCAGGGGTAAGCCGTATCAAGGTCGCAAGGCCGCCGAGGGTAGCTGTTGTGTCTACCGGGGATGAAATAGTTGACCCCTTCGGACAGGTAAGACTGGGGCAGGTAAGAGATATAAACACTTATACACTTTCAGCTATGGTACAGGAGCTTGGAGGAGAGGTAACGGAGAGTATTGTGGTCAAGGATGACTATGACCTTATAAGAAAAACAATTGATGAAGCATCCAAGTTTAATGAGATTGTTGTAATATCAGGAGGCAGTTCGGTTGGAGTAAAGGACAATACCGAAAAGGTTATTGACTCCTTTGGAGAACCGGGAGTATTCATACATGGAGTTGCTGTAAAACCGGGCAAGCCGACTATAATCGGCAGAGTCAGGAATGCGGCGGTTTTTGGGCTTCCGGGGCACCCGGTTTCTGCTGCAGTTATATTTAAGATATTTGTTGAATATCTTATTGACAGGCTTCTTGGTAAAAACAAGGAGAGCCTTTTTATAAATGCAGTATGCAGTGCAAATCTCCATTCATCACCGGGCAAGGAGACTTATCAGATGGTGGAGCTTATGGAAGATGAAAACGGTTATGTGGCAAAGCCCATACATGCAAAATCTTCGGCTATTTCGCAGCTTGCGAAAGCTCAGGGGGTAATTCGGATACCGGTGGATAAAGAAGGAATAAAAAAAGGTGAAGCCGTTAAGGTGGAACTGTTCAGATAAAATGACGAACGGAGTGTGTTACGGTGTACAAGCATGAAAGAAACATATACATATCAAATATGGATGCCGATGCCGCAAAAAAGCTTTTAATGGATCGGACAGAAGCATATCTTGATAATGCAGCTGTAGAAAAACTTCCGGTTTTGGAGGCTCAGGGCAGAATTTCTGCAGATTCTGTGTTTGCAAGAGTGTCCTCACCTAATTTCAATGCTTCCGCAATGGACGGCATTGCGGTAAAAGCAAAATCCACCTTTGGTGCCACAGAGGCAAATCCCATGCAGCTCAAAAAGGGAAAAGACTTTATTTATGTAGATACGGGAGATCCTATTACAGACCCTTATGATGCAGTTATTATGATAGAAGATGTGGTTGAAACAGACAGTGACACTGTGGAGATAATAAAGTCGGCAGCTCCCTGGCAGGATATCAGACCCATCGGCGAAGATATTGTTGCAAATGAGATGATTATTCCGGCCCACCACGAAATAAGGCCGGTCGATATTGCTGCCATGCTCTCGGGAGGTATTACAGAGCTTAAGGTCATTAAGAAGCCGAAGGTCGGGATAATACCAACGGGAACAGAAATCATAGAACCGGATGAACCGCTGGTAATAGGAAAGATAATAGAATCAAATTCCAGGATGTTTGAGGGCATGGTAAGGGAATCTGGCGGCGAACCTGTAAGGTTCAAGCCGGTGCCTGACGATTATGAACTGTTAAAGAACACAATAGCTAAGGCAGTCAATGAAAATGACATGGTCATAATAAATGCCGGTTCTTCAGCGGGGAGCGAGGACTTTACCGTAAAGCTCATAGCCGAGCTTGGAGAGGTATTGGTGCATGGAATTGCTACTAAGCCTGGAAAGCCTGCCATACTTGGAATAGTAGAAGGAAAACCTGTGCTGGGTATCCCGGGCTATCCGGTATCTGCATACTTTGTTTTTGAAACCTTTGCAAAACCGCTGATCAGAAAGTATCTTAAACAGGGGATAGCCCCGAAGAATACTACTGAAGCGGTATTGTCAAGGAGGATAGTATCATCCCTGAAGCATACCGAATATGTAAGAATAAAGCTTGGAATGGTGGAGGATAAATTAATCGCCACACCGTTAAGCAGGGAGCAGGAGCTACAATGTCCCTGGTCAGAGCAGACGGGATACTTACAATACCCCGGAACAGCGAAGGCATTGAAGCAGGGGAAAAAGTGAAGGTTGAGCTTACAAAGAGCATTGATGATATAAAGAATACAATTGTATCAATAGGAAGCCATGATTTGATAATGGATATGATAGGAAGCCTTATGCATAGGAAGGACTCAAGCTACAGCCTTTCCTCAGCCCACGTAGGCAGTATGGGAGGGCTTATAGCCCTTCGCAGGGGTGAAGCTCACATGGCTCCTATACATCTTCTTGATGAGGAAACAGGGATATACAATGAAAGCTATATCAGGAAGCTTCTTCCCGGTACGAAAACAGCCTTGGTAAAAGGGGTTAAGAGAGTACAGGGGATGATGGTCAAAAAAGGAAATCCGAAGAATATAACCGGCTTTAAGGATTTTATAAGGGAGGATGTACAGTTTGTCAATAGGCAGAAGGGTGCAGGTACAAGAATACTTGTTGACTATATTCTGGGCAGGGAAGGTATAGATCCGGCTTCGATACTGGGCTATGAGCGTGAAATGACCACCCATATGGCAGTTGCAGCAGCTGTAAGCTCCGGGTCTGCAGATGTAGGAGTGGGAGTGCTCTCCGCTGCTAAAGCAATGGAACTGGACTTCTTACCCATTGGAGTGGAAGAGTATGATTTTGCCGTACCTGAAAAATATTTGGAATTAGACATGTTTAAGCTGTTTATCGATATAATAAAATCAGGAGAGTTTAAAGACATACTTCGAGACTTGGGCGGTTACGGAGCCGAAGGAATCGGAGAGATAATACTTATTTAATTGTGAGAATACTATTGTAAAGGGTGGAGAACACTTATGAAGGATGGATTGGGCAGAAACATAAACTATCTGAGGATATCCGTTACAGACAGGTGCAATCTCAGGTGCCGCTACTGCATGCCCGAGGAAGGTATAGAGAAGAAGCAGCATACGGATATACTGACACTGGAGGAGATATTCGAAGTAGTAAGAGTATGTGCGGGTTTGGGCACAAACAAGATAAGGATTACAGGGGGAGAGCCGCTTGTAAGGAAGGGGCTGACAGGGCTGATAGAGAAAATAGCAGCCCTTGAGACCATAAAGGACATTGCCCTGACCACCAATGGGGTGCTATTGAAGAAGCTTGCACATGAATTAAAAGAAGCAGGCCTTAAAAGGATAAACATAAGCATGGATACCATGGATGAGAAAAAATACGAGTACATGACCAGGGGAGGAAAAATCAAAGATGTCCTGGAGGGCATTGATGAGGCATTGAAGGCAGGTCTGGTGCCTATTAAAATAAATACGGTACTTGCAAAAGGCTTCAATGAAGATGAAATAGGGGATTTCATAAAGCTGACACTCAACGAAAACATTGATGTCCGGTTTATTGAGCTGATGCCTTTGGGGCATGCAGCAAGCTTTGCATCAGAGCACTATCTGCCGAATTCGGCGGTGCTGGACAGATTTAAGGAGCTGGAGCCTGCGAAAGCAGCTGACAAAAGCAGTCCGGCCCAATATTACAAGCTGCCTGGGGCAAAAGGAAGAATTGGGCTAATTAACCCAATAAGCCACAAATTCTGTGATAACTGCAACAGGTTAAGGCTTACAGCAGATGGAAAGCTGAAGCCCTGTCTTCACTCCAACATGGAAATCGATGTCAGGGGGATTTTGCGTGACGGAAAGCAAGATGACAAATATGGGGCACTACAGGAGGCTGTTGCAGAAGCAATACAAGCCAAGCCCAGGCATCACACACTGAATGATCTGTACAATAAACCGATAGAGCGTGACATGTACACAATAGGCGGATAAATTAATGAAGCAATCTTTCCACTAAGAAATTCCACTACTTATGCGGGTCCTGTTGCATCCGCAAAGGGACCCGCATAAGGGAATTACTAAGTGTAAAACATTACTAAGGGGGATATGTATGAAGGGTAAGATAGTAGCTGTAAATATAAGTGAGAAGAAGGGTGTTCCCAAGAAAACCATTGAACAGGGGGAGTTCAGAGTTGATCATGGCCTGGTGGGAGATGCACATGCAGGGAACTGGCACAGGCAGGTAAGCCTGCTTGGCATAGAGAGCATCAATAAGATGAAGGCTTTAGGCATTGAGGGGCTTTGTACCGGGAAGTTTGCAGAAAACCTTACCACGGAAGGCCTTGAGCTCTGGAAGATTCCTGTCGGCACAAAGCTCAAGATAGGCGATACACTGCAGGAGGTAACGCAGATAGGCAAGGAATGTCATGTTAAATGTGCGATATTCCAGGAGATAGGAAGCTGTGTAATGCCTACAGAAGGTATATTCACAAAGGTTTTAAAGGATGGAATCATCAAAGCCGGAGATGAAATTGAAGTATTGGAATAATCCCAAAACAGATAAGACGGGCAAACACCCTGACTTATCTGTTTTTTTGATTCAAGGGAGTGTTTTGCCTGTATTTGTCATGGGAAAACGCCCCCTTGCATTAGCAGGGTGAATAGATTAACCGTACGCCCCTGCTATATTGAATAGTAAGGCTTTTCTTTCACTGATTCTTCAACTTCGCCCTCTTCCGGGAATCTGTTTAGGTTCTTTCTGGAGAAGATAAGCTCATCGTTTGATTTTACTTCAAAAACTCCATCAGAAGATGGGATAATTACCAGTGAAGATATGTTATTTTTGTGTTCCTTCAACAAGCTTTCCGCAAGGCCAACTGCCTTTGAAAGATATCCTCAGGAAGTGCAATATTCAATGCTTATTGTTTTGTTCACAGAAAAACCTCCTTAAATTTTATGATATTATTATAACCCTGAATGAATTATTATAATAAAGTATCAGTTTTCAGTAAGTACATATCTGCCATACTTTTTAATAGAAAAGATTTTGATACATTGAAACCTTGGGGTTTATTACAGAAGCTCCTGAGTTTTTTTATTTTCTGGATTTTTCACATCAATTAGGGAATATCGGTATTTGGCAAGTGAAAGGTATAGATTTTTATATATTGGAATATTTAAACAAGAACGTGTATGCGGTATAATGAAATAGATAATAGGTAAATGTTGGTATGTTTTTACGAATCAAATAGCAATAAGAGCATTGTATGCTTGCCCCAGATTATGGTAAAATAAAATAGAGACCGTTGCAGGTGTGGTTTGCCTCCTTTTACCAAGGAGGTGAGGCTATGAGCATATATGAGTCCATAAGTTCTATGCTTATGTTCGGTATGTTGATTATAGCTTTGCTGAGTTCTCACCAAAAGAAAAATTAGCAAAAAAGTAAACCACCCTGCAGTGCCATGCAGGGTTGGTTATTTGTTTAACTACATCCTATGAGGCAACCACATTTGTGGCGGTCTCTTTAGTATTATTATACCAAATTGAAATAATTAATCAACAAATTTTCTTGTAAGGTACAAACTCCTATGCGAAGTTTGATAGAGATTTGAAACCGAGAGAGACAATACTTACAGAAGCAACACATCTCAGGTCCAGGATACCGATAGCGGTATACAAAGGTTATTGAGCAAGGCGTTGTGGGGCATTACCCATCACATAAACAAAGCCCTCACGCTGCGGCACGTAGGGCTGTGGCAGGGAGCGTGCGTGCCTTGGGTTGCCGGATGTATTTGCTTTGGAGTAGGGCAGGGCAACCACACTTGCGACACTGAGAGACGTCGCTCTAAGTGTCTCGGTGTCGTGAGTGCGGAACCGTTAGATGGCATATGGCGGATTAATTGGACTAGGAATATGACCTTGCATTGAACTTCTAAACAGATATTAAAGCAGAAAATCATATTTCCTTTTGCCAGAAATGATACGTCTTATTTCAACTATATCGTCGAAAACTACATAGAATATCATGTAGTTTTCAACTATGAGCATTCTATAGCCTAAGCTTTGAAGCCTAATATCTTTTGGTACTATACCCAGAAAAGGAAATTGCTCAAGGCGAGAAATTGACTCATCAATCTTATCTACAAAACTCATAGCTGATTGAGGACTATCAATTTTTATATAATCGATAATTTCTGTTAAGTCCTTCGCAGAACTTGGTAAATACTCAATTTTATACTTCTTTTCCATTGATAGT
Source organism: uncultured Clostridiaceae bacterium (assembly GCA_964619815.1). Classification (GTDB taxonomy): domain Bacteria; phylum Bacillota; class Clostridia; order Lutisporales; family Lutisporaceae; genus BRH-c25. The sequence goes on from CAZUGK010000138.1 coordinate 10,259, forward strand.
CTCCCTTAAGTCTTTCATCAGATTTTTATGCGAGACTCTATTTGTGGAGAATTTGCTTTCGGCTTCTGCTACAGATAACTTTTGATATAACTCAATAAGTGCTTGCTGCTTTTCGTAAAGGGCCATACTCATTACAACAAGATTACCTTGCCCATTCTTTGTTATAAATACAGGCTCAGATTCAGTATGACAAATTTCGGATATATCATTGAAGTTGTTGCGCAGATCGGAAATTGGTTTAATTATAGGCATTATAGTTCACCTCACTTAGCATTTTATCATTATTATAGTATTATTATATCATAATAATGATATAATATGAAAATGTTTTTAAAATATCATGTTTATATAGCTCTGTCGCTGGAGCCTGCCATACATCACGAACAATACCCTCGCACTGCGGCACGTAGGGAAAGTGCAGGAAGTATACGTGCCTTGGGTTGCCGGATGTATTTGCTGTGGAGCAGAGTCAGGGACATAGCGGGTGCGTAAACGTTATGTGCTACCACACGTGAATTGCTGTGTAATTAAGTACGGGGAGTTATTGTAGAATTGAATTTCTTATCATATATATTACTAATGGAGGTGCTCTAATGAA
>CAZUGK010000138.1:10866-11262 GCA_964619815.1 uncultured Clostridiaceae bacterium
TTTAATTATAGCTGGCGCAATGGTGCTCACCGGATGTGATAATTCCGTCTCAGGGACTGACAAGGTTACACCGGCAGAGAATACCAACCTTGAAGGCTCTGTAAGCCCTACAAATGTACAGGCTGAAACAGGCTTAAATGATGCAAATAGTTCTGAAAATATTGAAGTTAGCAGCAATCAATCAAATAACACAAAGGTAGATTATGCTGAAATTGGATTTGACTTAGTGGCTAAGGAATCATTGTTCCTTCTAAACAACTCGCTGCTGGATGCTGATATTATCAAGTTTTTAGGCGAACCTGAGAAAAAGTCTGAACCTATTGTATGGGGATCAGACGGGTTGGAACATCAGACCTGGTATTATGGTTCAAAAGGAATTGAGCTAGGTTTTAGAAC
>CAZUGK010000139.1:0-11239 GCA_964619815.1 uncultured Clostridiaceae bacterium
TCGAAGGAAGTAGCTACTAAAATAGTACACTTGCTGGAGCAAGCCCACAGGAGTGAAGGAAAGTATGCTGCTGAGGAAGGCTTTAAACAACTCGACATGCTAAATAATGTGCTTAATATATTTACAATGGTCATAGGAGCAATTGCAGGCATTTCCCTCATAGTAGGCGGTATAGGCGTTATGAATATAATGCTGGTGTCGGTAACGGAAAGGACCAGAGAAATCGGCATCAGAAAAGCACTTGGTGCCAAGAACAAAGATATAATGCTCCAGTTCCTGACCGAGTCTCTCATTCTCTGTCTTATCGGAGGAATAATCGGAATGACACTGGGCATATCTCTCGGCTTCCTCGCCGGAAAGGCGATAAACATACCCCTTGGCGTATCGCCGTCAATAATACTTATAGCCTTCGGCTTCTCCTCCGCGGTAGGTATATTCTTCGGACTCTACCCGGCGAATAAAGCCGCAAAGCTTGATCCTATAGAAGCATTGAGATATGAATAACATTTAAAGGAGTGCAACTGCACTCCTTTATCTATCCAGTCCTATACCAAACCAGACATTCTAAGTTTCATATTCTCTAAAAGCTTTTCAAAAAGCTCCATATAATTGTTTTTTACATGATTATATATCATAAGTGCAGTGGCTTCATCATAAGTATGGGCAGTCAAATTCCTATCATGGAGCATTTGAATCCAGAGCTCTCCATCCGTAATGATTCCTTCACGGAAGGATTGCTGGATGGCCGACCTTGGATTATTACCCTCAGTATTTCCTAAATACTCTAAATATGCTCTCATCAGTTTCCACGAAAGCTCATAAGTAAACTCAAACCTCTGTATCACTGCATCAATAACGATATCATCCTTTGTATAATCTCTGTCAAGGCTTTCTTTAAGTTTATCAGCAGCCTTTTCAAGTTCTTCCGTTTTGTATTTTATTTTGTTTATATTCACAATAACCTCTCCTTCTGAGTCAGTCATGAATATTACAATTCCTTCTTCGTCAATACAGTCTTTCAGCTTTCCATTGGTTATTTTGTCATAGTCTATTATATCAAAGGTATAAATAACTCTTTGCTCCAGAAGCTTGTCTCTTATTTCATAAATCTTATCACTATTTTCCCAAAAGCTTAATGCAATATCAATGTCAGAGCCTGGTCTGAAATCCCCTCTTGCCCTGGAACCATACAGAACAGCCTTTTTTATATATTGAGAATAGCCTTCAAAAATACCCGTAATTTTATAAAATATATCTCTTGTCAATCCGTACATATACGACATATTGCATTACCACCTGCAATCATATACATTTATATTTACCATAGTTTAACATTCCATACATGATACGTCAAGGATCATTATACAAAATGTTTGAGCTGCAAAAAATATCATAAAACTGAATCGGGCAGGCAGTTCAGTCTTACATCACTGTATAGGCTGCCGCTTTGAAATTCATAGCTAAAGCTTATCTGCCAGACCTCTGCGTGTAAGTACGCGCTTTCATCCCATGTACCTGCTGCATTTACTCTGTAGACCTTGGATAAGAGACACAGTTTTTTTTAACTGCTAATGCAACAGTCCCTTCTATTTTTCGCCATTTATCATCCGAATTCAACTTTACATATAATGCATATTTCCAATTTACTGCAAATTATGATAAAATATTTTCATATTCCAATAATTAGAATGTTTTGATTTAACCATATCGAATCTTATGAAAGGTGGGGATAAACTGCTTTATATGTGTACACAGACTTCAGTTACTAAAAAATATAATTGTAAAGGGGGAAACTTCAGGTGACGAAAACAAAGAAATATGTACTGTCATATCTCATTCTACTTACATTTGTCTTAACCAATGTTATAGGGGCTATAGGAATAATCCCTGTTCATGCAGAAGAGAATAAACCCGTTCAGAACCGCGATAGCGCAGCAGCTGAACAGCCTGTGGAAGGACAAGCTGTAAGAGGCATACCTGAGCTTACTGCGGTACCTGCAGCTCAGGAGGATATTGATGCTCTAGATAAAAGCGGTGCCGATTCAATTAATTTTAAAAGCCTTCCAGCACTAAATTCAACAAAGACCTTTTATGCATATAACAACAATACAAAATTATATGATGCGGTTCCAAGTGTATTGAAAAAAATAAGCACCCATTCATATATTTATCTTCAGAATGGAGTAACAACTGTTACTGATGCAATGCTGAATGATATTTCTGCTGAGTTTGAAAAAATATATTCGAAAAACATATCAATATTTGGTGCTCCACCTGACATAGACAATGATAAAAGGGTTAACATATTATTGCTTGATATACAGGATTCCGGAGGCGGAACCTATATAGCAGGTTTTTTTGATTCAAGGAGTGAGCTTCCCAGGATATACCACAATACTACTAATAACCAGTCTAACGAGAGTGAAGTATTCTTTATGGACATTGTTGAAGGCTTCCCGGATACAGCAAGCACCCGTCTGAACTTCTTAGGGACACTGGCCCATGAATTTCAGCACATGATACAATACGGGGTTTATCTTAGAAACTATACTTCTATCAACGAAATAGAGCACACTTGGCTTAATGAGGCTTTATCATGCCTTGCTGAATACATTAATTACAACGAGCATCCTTTGGGGCAGATTAAATACTTCCTGGCTGACTACTTACCTGACTACAGTGGTTTAATAGACTGGGAGGGTTCCCTTGCAAACTATGGCGCATCATACATGTTTGGATTATATATGTATGAGCAGTTTGGAGAGGCTTTCATCTCCGACCTTGCGCAGGATCCTGCAGCTGGTATTGATAGTATAAACAATCAGCTTGCTGCAAGTGGTAAAAATATAGATTTTGATGAATTGTTTGAGAAGTCTCAAGTTGCAATTGCAGTGGATGGTGATGGTGAATTCGGATATAGCACCATCGATATACCTGCCATAAGACAGGCATCATACAGTAATCCAGGTTCTATCCCTGATATGCGGTTTTACAGTTTAAGCACAGCAGGAGCATATAATGGGACAGCAGAGTCAATAATTACATATGAAGGCACTTATAGAAGCTATGCAGGCTTCCTGGATGGATCAAAAACAGAACCTGCTCTTAATGTATTATTCGGTAACAACACCGGCTCGTATTATATTGTCAAACCGGCCACAGCGGATGTTGCCAATACATACGCCACATTCTCAGCTGTTCCTAAAATAATTGAAAAGATACAGCCAGACACCTCAGTCGGCAATAAAATAGAATTCGGCAATGACCAGTGGGCAATGCTCATATATATTGCTGGCGGTACGGCAATAGATAATACCATAACCGTAACCCCTGCATCGGCTCCTACTCCCGATACAATTCCATCAAAGCCTCAAATTCTATCAGCTAACCCAAGCTACAACACAGTATGGCTTACTTGGAGCCCCTCCAGCTTTACCGGCGGGGTAAAGGGTTATAATGTATACAGAAATGGTTCAAAGCTTAATACTTCGGGGCTTGTATTGACTACTTCCTATACAGACCATACAGCAAATGCTCTGACCAGCTATAGTTATGAAGTTGAAGCAGTAGGTTATAATGATTCTAAATCTGAAAAATCTGCAGCAGTGCCGGTACTCACAAATTCTATTCCTAGCAATTATGCCAAATATGCCCCTATATTGTCCATTATTGGTACGGATGCATCGCTTATAGAGGTCCGCATTGCAGCGCCTATGGGATATACAAATATTGACCACTTCGAAGTTATTGCACTTATGGATGGTATGGAGGATTCTTTCTTTGATGTAGGAAATATACCTGGTGATTTCGAATTAATGGGATTTGAGGATGGAATCACTTATACATTGTATGCATTTGCAGTTGATGTACTTGGTAACTATTCTCCGGCAAGCAACAAACTTTATGTAAAATCCGGAGTTAATGGCGGAGTAGTCAGTCTGACACAGCCGCCCACTGTACCAACCAATGTTACAGCTTCAACAATTAAGGAAACAAAGGTGACCTTACAGTGGACAGCAAGTACCCAGGCAGAAGGCATACTTGAATATAACGTATATAGAGGCGGCGTATTCGCCGGTAAGACTGCAGGAAATGCAACACAATTTACAGACAGTGGCCTCACTGCTTATACACCATATATATATACCATCGAAGCAGTCGGCGGTGATGCTAAGCATTTGAATTCAGAGTACTCCGCTCCCCTTACAGTAACCACACTTGCAGGTCCACCTGCTTTAACAGCTGATACTACAGATACCAGTGTAGATGATAGCTTGGTAATAACCTTCCCGTATAATACCCTATGGAGGAACTCTATAAGTGCCATAAAGGTCGACGGGGCTGTTCTTAGTGAAACAAACTACTCCAAATCCGCAGGACAAATTACTTTAAATCCTGGAGCAATACCCAAAGCAGGCAGCCACACGATAACAGTTGTTGCTGATGGCTATTCAGATACGCAAGTACAGCAAGTTATAACAATTGGAGCAATAAATGCCAGCAAATCAACTGCTGTTGCAGACAAACCATTATCATTGGGTTCAACAAATATAGTAACTCTCACTGCAAAGGATCGAGGCGGAAATGTTATAGCGGGGCATCAGTTCTATATGGATATTACTATTTTTAGTAATAGTGCTGCTACCAATGAAAGCTATACAGTTGCCAGAGCCGTATATACAGCATCTGCTCCTATTACAGTCACTGAAGCTGTATATACTAATATAGTCGCCGGTGATATAACAAATGTAAACGGTCAATCAACTGTTCAGGTAATAATGCCTAACGTAATAGATTATAACGATGGTATCTCAATACAGTTTAAATTGGCAGCAGATGGTTCTGATGTAGGAAGTCCTATTGGGTATATAAGAACGCAATCCTCAGGAGGCAACAACGACGACTCCGGAAACGGCGGCGGTGGTGGAGGGGGAGGCGGCGGAAGCTCCAGCACAACAACGACAGCGCCGACACCAGCAGCCACTTCTGCACCTGGTGAAACTATTGTAACGACCGAAACTATAAATACTCAAATAAATAGTACAACAAACATAATCACAGTAAATGTCACCGGTACAAATAATGGACAGACAGCAGTAATTCCTTCAGATGTACTGCGCTTACTAGATAGCAAGGATAAGATCATAAGCATTAAAACAAACGATGTAACCATGACCTTTGCTCCAGAAATAATAGGCTCTGATTTAGCCAATATGGCTAAAGATTCAAGTCTGAAAGTTAGTATTAAAAAGCTGGCTTCAGATGCAGTTAGCGGAACTCTACCAAGTATCTCAGATGATAGAAATAAGGGCTTATTTAGGATTGGAAACAGTATATTCCAATTTGAGGCAAAGCTTGTAGGCAAAGATAAAACCACAGACCTTACAAATTTCAGTAAGGATATCACAATTACAATTTCCTTGAAGGATGCTGACCTGAGCGCAATTGATACCGAGAAGCTTGGAGTTTACTACTTCAATGAAAAATCCAAGGCATGGGAATATGTCGGCGGAAAGTATGATCCGGCAACCAAGTCAATAACCTTTGCGACGAATCATTTTTCATACTACGCTGTAATGAAGTATGAAAAGAGCTTTAGTGATATCAAGGGGCACTGGGCACAGACAGATATAGAGAACCTTGCCTCCAAACACATATTCAAGAATATAGCAGATGAAAAATTCGATCCGCAGGCTAAGATTACCAGAGCTGAGTTCATAGCTATGCTCGTAAGGGCATTGGAGCTCAAAGCTGCTGATGTAGAACCAATAGCCTTTAAGGATATTGTAAAAGAAAAATACTACTACGGAGAAGTCATGACAGCCTGGAAGCTTGGTATTACTACCGGAGATGACACAGGCAAGTTCAGACCTAGCGATAATATTACCAGAGAACAGTTAGCTGCAATGATTGGCAGGGCACTGACCTATTTGAACAAATCTCCTAATTTGACTGAAGCACAGGTTAGCGAAAAACTCAGCGCTTATACCGATAAGGATAACGTATCATCCTTCGCAAGGAACGCCATGGCTATAGCACTGGAAAAGAAAATCATCAATGGCTGGAAAACAGATTTGCTGGCTCCCAAAGAAAATGCTACCAGAGCAGAAGCAGCAGTAATGTTGCAAAGACTCCTTAACGGTCTATAAGAATAAAAACCCCTGGCATATCATAACGCCAGGGGTTTTCTCTTCGTATATTGAAGAATCCTATTAATTTGTTTCTATTTCAAGCTCTTCCGTCATCAGCTTCTGACTGTTCATATCCTTAATTTTTGACCTTCCGCCGGAAGTAATCTTTATTGTAAGTGTCTCGCCATTATCAAGTTCATTTTTAAGAGTAATGGTAACAGATTTTTTGTCGAATTCCACTTCATCATTGGAGCTCTTATAGTAACCTGCTCCGGAAAACTCAAAATCACTTATTGCAAGGCTATCTATATCAAGCTCTCTGGTAAACATCAAGGTTATTTTATCATTATCTTCATTTATATAAGATGCTGCTACCGCAAGCTCTTCCGGATCATTGTCCGCACCATTGAACTGAAGCTTCCTGTTTTCTGATTCTACCGTAAGGTTCTGCATATCTGCGACTGAACTATTTATAGTAAGCTCATACTCGTTATCCGACTCAAGTGCTGAATACCTGCTGTTCAAATACAACGTCACTGCCTTCTTGTCATCGGAAAGTACTGCATTAGCTATAATAAAGCTTGCCGATCCGCTTCCTGATGTTCTCTTTATCGAGAAGGAACTTGTTGAAACACTCTTTATCGGTTCATTGAAGGCAAACTGCAATGTATATGTGTCAAGTACAGTTATATCGGTTTCTATAAAAGGAGCTTCATTTGCAGCCGATGTTCCGTCAAACTCAAAGTAATTGCTTGTTGAGCCGGTTCCCACAGTTACCGTATTCAGTCCGGCAGCATCCTTTACTCCTGACCTTACATACAACTTATACTCATTATCACTTAACTTGCTGCTGCTGCTCAAGTATAAGGTAACTGTATCTGTAATTTCTTCGACACTCTTTACAGAAACATCACTTATACTTATGCTGTTTTTAATGTCAAACTGGCTTTTGCTGATTCCCTTGACAGGCTCACTGAACACAACCTCTACAGCAGTACTGTTTAATGCAGTAACGCTTAAGACCTCAGGAGCAGTATTGGGTGTACCTGATCCTGCAAACAGTTTTATATTTGCTTCGTTTTTGCTGTTCAATCTGTCTATTCCTGTCACTACCACTTCATATATATTACCGGACTTGAACAACTCGGGATTCTTGGAGGAATCGCTCTCATACTGTACTCTGACGTTCTTCTTGTCACCCACAAAATATATATGGCTGGTCAAGGAGGATGGAAGTGAATGATTGTACTCATCAGGAACACTTACTTTAACTCTCATATCCTTAAGCTCGTCAGCTGTCAATTCAGCACTGAATATCAGGTCTACTGTATTTACATTAACTGTCACTGCTGTTTCCAAGCTGAGTGTGCCGCTGTTGCTTCCGCTGCTGCTGCCTACACCTACGAATTTCTTCGTACAAACCCTGCTGTCACTGCTTATTTCAGTCCCGAACATATCCTTGACATTTTGCACTGTTATTGAGTACATCTTTCCGCTGCTGTGATCAGCAGTAAGGAGCGTAACAATCCTTCCTGTGGAATCCAGGGTTGCTTTGGCAACATAACCAAGCTCGCTGTCCAGAATATAGTTGAAATTATCTTCAGCCGTTGATTTATCCAGCCGCTTGTTGAAGGTGAGTACAAGCTTTCCGTCTTCGCTCTTGGCCGTATATGTCAATTCCCTTGTATCAGCAGGCATACCTCCGAACTTTCCTGTATAAATGCTCATCATATTTCCCCATAAATCATATACCTGCATTATTGTTACAGTATAAAGCTCTCTTAAGGTCTGATTGGATGTTATCAAAGTAACTGCTTTGCCGCTGTCATCCAAAACTGCCTCTTTTATGGTCAATCCTTTATCTATCATGTAATTGCTTACATTCTCAGCTGATTCCTTGCTCACCTTTTTACTGAAGGTTATCACAACCTCATTGTTAGAAACAGCCATTATGGTTGCAGTAGGCTTGGTGCTGTCCCCTACAAACCGGTAATCCTTCCTGTACATTATATTTCCCCAGTTATCAGCAACATTCTGTATAGTAAGGTTATACATTGTTCCTGACTGCTGTTCAGTCGTTGAAAGTGTCACGGCTTTTCCTGCATCATCAAGCTTGGCACTGACTACAGAAACACCATTATTAATAGAATAGTTGTCTGTGCTCTCAGCAGTTATTTTATCTACCCTCTCATCAAAGGCAACTGTCAAGGTGGTACTGTTCTCCGATCTTACGGATACAACCGATGGATTCCTCATATCCTGCTTGGCGCCATCAAAGGGAACCCTATATCTATCTATGCTATTGCCTGCTATATCGCATACATTCTGTACGGTAAGCCTGTAAAAATCCGCAGGCGACATATTTGTTGTCTTCAGCAGCACTGTCTTTCTGCTTTCAGACAGCTCTGCGCTCAGTACTGACACATCATTTTCCACCATATAATTGGAAAGATTCTCTGCCGTTTCCCTGCTTACTTCTTCACTAAATGTAAGCATTATCTCATTACGTCCCGTTATCTCATGCTTAACGGTAGGTTTTGTAACATCCTTGGGCATCGCAACAAACTTTTTACTGTAGTTCTTCACTACCAGGTTGTTGGTAGGAACAAGAGTATTTATCATAAGCTCATATGCTGTAAACGGTTTTGCTTCTGTGGTCACTATCGTAGCTCTTTTACCCTGTGAATCCACGGAAAGTACCGAAAGTCTTGAACTGCTGCCTACTTGTGTAATTTCCACATCCGCCTTCTGAAGCAGGATTGACTGGTCAAATTCCAGCTCTATCCTATTGTTGGATACTGCATCGAAGCTTACAACCTTTGCATCCTTTGTATCAAGAGTAAACCCTGCTGCTACTGCCTTAGCCGAAGTAATTATATTCTCTTCCACCATCACAGTAATCAGCTTCTTGTTGGAATTCTTGGGCTTTGTATTTAATGCACCATAAATACCCTTTGCAACATCGTTTACAGTAAAAGTCTTAAGTGTTGATATATCCGCCGCGCTCTTCACCAGACCGATGCTTTGGGCGAATTTCAAAGTGTCTGCATATGTAAAATCTATATCCTGCTTATAGCCTAAAGTTTCAAGCATGACCTTGTAAAAGGCCTGTCCGTTTATTTTTACCGACGGAGCAAAAGTACCATCGGGGTTTCCCTGCCAACCGAGATCTGGGTTGTTTTTTGCATAGGCCATATAGTTTTTTGCCCAGCTTAAAGCAGAGGCATCCTTGAAATTATTATTGCCCTCATACTCAGTAGCTTCACTATAAAGCCCTTTCATTCTCAAAACTATAATAAATGCCTGAATCCTCGTCGGCGTTGTAGTCAAATATTCCGATGTAACCCCCGAGGCGTCTGCACCGATAAGAATGCCGAGTTCTTTACATGCGCCTGCTTCCTTTCCTATACTGTCAGCAAATAAATTTACACTGCCTATTTGAGCAATAACCAAAACTAATGCTACCAGTACGGCTGTAATTCTTTTTCCCATTATTATCCTCCTCGTTAACATGTTTTTCCCCTTAATATAGATTTTACAATAGGTTGGTCAATCTTGCAAACCTTAATTGCCAGACGTGGGCAATATTACAAAATTGTAATTATAATGTGCATTTCTGAAACTTTTTCCTGTAAACTTACGTATATATGTGTGAAAGCCATATAAATACCGGACGTAAAATTTGGCATATTAGTTCCATTATGGTTATAAATATAGGGGGTGGCGTTTAACAATATTTGATAATACTGCATTTTTGCAGTATAATAACCTTATAGTAATTAGATTTTAACCCAATTATTAATTGACATATTAAATGTAAAATCACTATTAGGAGGAAAAAATGAAAAAGGATCTTACAAAAATATTTATATCACTATTTATCGTTACAGCTCTTTTGAGCTGCATTACTTTCGCAGATGAGACTCCCATACTCAGGCTTACACTGGAAGAAGCGCAGAAAATGGCGTTGGACAATAATATCAAATTTCGGCTTCAGGACAGCTATATAAGTGATGCCCTTGATAAATATTATGATGTGCAAGATCAGAATAAAAAACTGAGCCAAGTTCCAGCAAGCAGTTTTATGGATTATTTCAACAGGACAATAACACCTGAAATATCTGAAGATTCTGCTGCTAATGAAGTGAAAGTATCCAGATTCGAAAAAGAAGAACTAAAGATAATCTCTAATTATAATGTAAAAGTAACCTTCCTTAATATTAAAAAGGCTCAATCCGTACTAAAAAATAAAGAAAATGATACTGCAAACAAGCTAAAAGACTTGGAAGTTGCTAAAATAAAACATCAATTGGGCTACATAACCTCTGATGGGCTTAAGGATGTGGAAAAAGCGTATAGTGACTCTACTAAAGACCAAGTTACAGCATTGGAAGACCTGCATAAGGAAGTACAGACTCTTAATAAATATATTGGAAGGCCTCTTACTGATTACAATATTGATATTGTATACGATTTGGTTAAAGTTGATGTGGAGAACCTAAATCTTGATACTGTTAGGGCAGCCAACATAAAGAATAATAAGAGCTTCTATGCTCTTGAAGAGAGTTTGCAACTTGCTAAGAGAAGATATGACCTTACTAAAGAACGTTATGAGCACTTTGAGAAGCTCAAGGTCGACAGAGATAGACAAGATAGGCTTGACGCCTTTGCTGATGCAGAAAGGGATTATGAGACTGCAAAAGTAGCTTTTGAGGATGCTACTAAGGATCTTGATTTAAACCTTAATGCCACATATAACTCATTGAAGAATACTTATGAATCAGTAAATAGACTTGAAAGGGATATTAAGGATACTAAGGACAGCTTAGACAAACTAAAAATTAAGTATGACTTAGGCCTAGTAGCCAAAAATGATTACGCAAAACAAGAATTAGTTTTAAAAAGTATGCAGAACAACTTAGACTCTCTATTGGCAGCAACGGAAATCCAATACTCCAGTCTTATGCTCTATGTTAACACTACTACAGCTTCAAAATAATAGAATAATAAGGCAGCAATTTGCTGCCTTATTATTCTATTGTGTAATGTCGATATTTAAATATAGGGGGTGAGATAAATGAAAAAGTTAGTAGTTTTTACTCTGATCC
>CAZUGK010000140.1:0-11221 GCA_964619815.1 uncultured Clostridiaceae bacterium
TTGAACGATATTTTAATACTGTCCGTATGAGGTTTCTCAGCAATCTAACTCCGAAGGATATGGTATTAGGTGCCAGTCTGTCAACTTATCAACCATCATGAACTTTTGTCGCAAAGAGCAATGAAAATGAAAGCTAAGAGAAAAGCAGCCAATATGTGTATTTAGCAATGTTTAATTCAGCATTTAATTGGCATTATCAAAGATAGGGACAAGAATCAAGGATGTAAGTAAGAGTGGTGGTATATACCCCGTTTGTCAACCTATCTTGATAGCCCACGAGTACAAAGAAGTGTTGCATTTCCGGTGTTGCTGGAAATAGTACGTGTGTAAAATTTATTTAAACTCAGGCTATCAATCTTGTCACTAAACATAGAGGAGTGAGAAGAATGAAAGCAATTTTGGAAATTTGTTGCGGCCTGGATGTTCATAGAGATAACATTGTAGCAACCATAATGAAAGGCTCGCTAGACTGTGAACCGATAACGGATACGAGAACATTTCCAGCCTTCCAAGACGGTTTGAAGAAATTGAAAGCATGGCTGGAGGAAGAAAACTGTCGACATGTAGCAATGGAGAGCACGAGTATATATTGGAAGCCGATATATACAATATTGGAAGACAGTTTTGATGGCAATATCAAAGTAATGCTTGTAAATGCTCAAAGCATAAAAAACGTGCCAGGACGAAAAACAGATGTAAAAGATTCAGAGTGGATCGCTAGTTTGCTAAGAGCTGGCTTACTGTCAGGAAGCTTTATCCCTGATAAAGATATCCGGGAATTAAGGGATTTGACCCGATATAGAAAAAACATGGTTCATGAAGTAAGTACACAGAAGAACCGAATAGAAAAGTTTCTACAAAGTAATGGTTTCAAGCTATCGACATTCATTTCTGATGTATTTGGTGCATCAGGCCGGTTAATAATAGAACATCTTATTCAGAATGGGAAGATAAGTACAGAAGAGCTTGAGAAATCGATAAAAGGGACTTTAAGAAATAAAAAGAATGAGATAGCCTTAGCGGTTAACGGTGAGCTAAACAGTCATGGAAAAAACTTCTTATCCATGCAGATGAGACATCTCAAGCAAATTGAAACGAACGTTGAAGAGATGAATAAGATTATAGATGAATACCTTAAAAAGTTCGAGCAACAAGCAACATTAATAGAAGGTATACCTGGAATAAGTGAAGTATCAGCAGCTGCCATTATTGCTGAAATAGGAACAGACATGAGTCACTTTGCTGATGCACAAAAGATATGTTCCTGGGCAGGGGTTAGCCCGGGGTGTAACGAAAGTGCCGGCAAAAAAAACTGCAAAGACCAGACACGGAAACCCTTACATAAAAGATATTTTGTGTGAAGTAGCATGGACAATGACCCGTAAAAAAGAATCCTATCTCGCAAATTGGTATTGGAAAGTTAAGCAAAGAAGAGGTGCTAAAAAAGCAATAATTGGTTTGGCACGAAAGATCCTGATAATTATTTATAGTATGTTAAAAGACAATGTGTCCTATAATGAGGAAATATTTAAAGACAATCAAATAAAGTTGGTGGAAAAAAGGGAAAAGAAACTTATCCAGGAATTACAAAAACGTGGATATGAAGTAATACAGAAGGTAGTATAGGCTTCATTTGTGAGAAAACATACAAAGAGAAGCTCCTGAGAGCTTCCCAAGCATTCTATTGGCCAAATTCAAGTAACATGAGCTACGTTGTACATTAAAAGATAGAAGATTGATTCTTGATTAGATTATTTCTAGTTTTGGATGCTTAGCTCATTTTCGTGTAAACTTATTTTTGTAAGGCTTGATCCGGACAGGCCTTAACAGATATCCAGCATCAGCTTGACATATAACTTACATCATACACAATAATCCTCTTTGATTTCTACTAATACCCCTCTGACAATCATAAAACTAACACCCAAAACTTTGCCCAATTTGTCGGCACAGGATTACTTTTGCAACAGATAAATAACTGTAACACTTAAATGCCATTTTTTATATGTATAACAGGTTCCTATATCAGCAAAACATGAGTAAAAAATTGAAGATTTTACCCATATCATTCAAATCTTAAATATGCAAGCTATATACCGCCATAAATCAAATAGCATAATAGCATTCTTATAGATTCCTTCCGAAGCCAAGATTGACATATTTTACAATAGGTTATAAAATATAATTACGGGTTATATTACGTATTATATTACTCTAATATATACGTAATATAATACACATAAATTCTGAGCTTATTAAATATAATATGAAAGAAGGTGAAGAAAGTGGGTGCATCAGTATTGTCAAAGCCGAATATAACTGTAGATCAAATGGTTAAGTCATCTGAAGCTGCTAAAAAGTTTGGGGAAATGAGAAAAAGAGCAAAGGAAGCCCCACTTTACATTACAGAAAACGGTACAATTGATACCGTACTTATCAGTTATAGTGATTATGAGTATATGTACGAACTTATAAGCGAATTTGAGAAGGTTATGGAAAGCAACGTGCTTTCAGAAAGAGTAGAGGGCTTGGAGAAGAACCCTGATATCGCCGTATCCTGGAGAGCCATACGTAGGGATAAGTAGATATGCAGCAGAAGATACGTTTTGATGTAAAGCTGCATCCGGATGCATTAAAGGAGTATGAGAAGCTTGATAGCTCAGTACTTACAATAGTTAATGATGCAATTGATGAACTGGAAATCAGGGCGGATGAAATCGGAAAAGAACTAAGAAATAATAATGATACACGACTGGCAGGCTGTAAAGAAATTAAATTCCGTGATGCAGGCATAAGAATTATATATAAGGTAACAAACGAGATCGTACATGTGTTAAGGATTGTCTATGTATTGACTATACAGAAAAGAGATAAAAGTAAAGTTTTCAAAATAGCTGATAGGAGATTAGGTGTATTTAAGAAAATGCCCAAAGAAGAAGTATTAAAATATCTGGACAAGCTAAAAACCTGGAGAGATAGTAAAAAGTAAAACGGAGGCTGTCTTTATCAAGATATATTTATATCCATACCCTCCTTTTTTCATCATTCAGGCTTCAATCACCCCTACACGGCTTTTACCGTCTATTTTAAGCTGGAAGGGCTTATCCGATCAGAAAGCACCAGGGACGGTTATTTTGCTCTAAGTCGGCACAGTGGGATAAGGTAAAGAATGTGATATTGCAGACCTGGCCCGGAACAATCGTCTCTCCTTATCTGATGCTGGGAGCCAGTGATTCACGGCATTTTTGCCGGATCAGCGGCAATGTATTGCGGTTTTCTGCCATGAAGCTGACAAAGGAAGAGCTTGGAATGCTTCACGGGAATGATGAAAGGATCAGAGTGGAGGCTTTAATGGAAGCTGTAGCATTTTATATCCGGCTTATGCTTCAATGCTGATATGGCGATAATACATCGCATGCTTTGCCAGTAGAAAACTTATGTTGTAATTTTCTTGAAGTATGTGTATAATATATATCAGTTAACAAATTTAGGAATAGGAGGTCGTGTTCATGTTTAGCATAAACGTAGTAAAAACTCGCATCAGAAGATTTTACGTCTTTTTTGACACACGACCTGTGTTTTTGTTTGATTGATTTCTGCGCAGAATCCAAGCAAGCATAAGCTATAGGTGGTGTGACCGCTGCCTATGGCTTTTTCATTTTAGTATTTATGGGATATCACATATCTCTATGTATGTTGAGCCATAGTCAGTAAGCCGTATTACGGCAGCTGCCTGTGGCTTTTCTGCTGCATAGGGATACTTTTTTCTATGCTATGGGTGCACAGAAAGCATTTGACATTTGAAAGAGAGGGGATTACGTTGAAGAAATTACAGCTGTTATGGAGATTGATGAAAGGAAACCGGCTCCGGTATTTTGGAGCTATAATGAGTATCGGGTTGGCCGCTTTGTTTTCCTTCCTTTCTCCCCTGGTTATCAAATTTACTATTGATGCGGTCATAGGTGGAAAAACAATGCAGCTCACACCGGCGCTGCAAAATATGGTAGATAGTCTCGGGGGCGTGGGAAGCCTGGCACAGAATCTGTGGATATGCAGTATTCTGCTGATTCTGTTATCACTTTTAAATGGACTTTTTACTTACTTAAAAGGCAAATGGGCTGCGGTTGCATCGGAGTCTACCGCCAAAAGGACGAGAGAGCTGCTTTATGATCACCTGCAGAATGCATTTTATGATTACCATGTCAAAGCTGAAACAGGAGACCTCATTCAGCGCTGCACTTCCGATCTGGATACCATCCGTTCTTTTCTGGCAGAGCAGTTAGTTGAAGTAGGCAGGGCAATTTTCATGCTTTCGCTGGCACTCTCTATCATGTTGTCTCTCAATGTAAAGATGACTCTTGTGGCAATGGCCACCGTGCCTGTTATATTCGGCTTTGCAGTTATTTTTTTCCTGAAGGTCAGAAATGCATTCAAGCTGTCGGACGAATCTGAGGGCAGGCTGTCCGCCATGCTCCAGGAAAATCTTACGGGAGTACGGGTTGTCAGGGCTTTTGCCAGACAACATTATGAAATAGAAAAGTTTGAAGAGAGAAATGCCGAATACCGTGACCTGACCTACAGGCTTATGCTGCTGCTGGCCGGCTATTGGTCCGTTTCAGATATGCTGTGCATGCTTCAGATATGCGCTGTTCTTATTTCGGGGGTCTATTGGACGGTAACGGGTGTTATAACCTTGGGAACACTCGTGGTTTTTACAACCTATGAGGGTATGCTCCTGTGGCCGATACGCCAGATGGGGCGAATACTTACAGGAATGGGCAAGACAATGGTATCCCTCGAGAGGCTGCAGGAAATACTGGATGTGCCTCTTGAAACAGAAGAGAAAGACGGTCTTAAGCCGGAGATAAGAGGAAATGTAGAGTTCAGAAATGTCTGCTTTACTTATGAAGGAGGCAAAAGGACCCTGGATGATATAAGCTTCAAGGTAAAGGCAGGCCAGACGGTGGCTATTCTCGGGCCTACCGGCTCGGGCAAATCAACCATGATGTATTTGCTGCCGAGGCTGTATGACTGCCAGGAAGGTGAAGTTATGGTCGATGGTATCGATGTTAAGAAGATAGATAAAAAGTGGTTGAGACAGAATATAGGCATTGTACTTCAGGAACCCTTTCTGTTTTCAAAAACCATCAGGGAGAATATCGGGCTGGCAAAATCCGGTTCCGCAGATGAAGAAATATTTAAGGCAGCCCGCACGGCATCGATCCATGATGTTATATCGGGCTTTGAAAAGGGCTATGATACTGTAGTTGGAGAAAAGGGAGTGACTCTTTCGGGAGGGCAAAAGCAGCGTGCCGCAATAGCAAGAACCCTCATAAAGGACAGTCCCGTTCTGATATTTGACGATTCACTGAGCGCGGTAGATACCGAAACAGACACGGCTATCCGTAAGGCCTTGAAACAGCGGGATAAGCAGGCAACGACCTTCATTATTTCCCATAGGATAACAACCTTATCGGAGGCCGACCTTATCCTGGTGCTGGAAAACGGTAAAATCGTACAGCGGGGAAGTCATAGGGAATTGCTTCAGAAGCCGGGACTTTACAAGAGAATATGGCATATTCAGAACGAACTGGAAAAGGAAGTAGAAACTGAAGCTGATTCTGACAGTGATCTCAGCGAAATCGTGTCTTAAATAAATCGCTCAAAGAAGCTTACATCGAATAGCTGCGATTTAAAACATCAATGAAAATGTTTCGCACTATTGAATTATTAATTAATGGATTTAGTGCGAAACATATTGGACAATGAAAAGAGGTGCTTTTGATTGAACGGAATAGAAGAAAAGGAATTCAGCAGGAAGCTGGATTTTGGTCTGTGGCGCAGAATGATGAATTATATCAAGCCTTACAGAAAGCTTATGATATGCCTTGGCTTTGTCATGGTTGGGGTTGCAGGTATTGACGTCCTGTTTCCCTTAATGACAAGATATGCCATCGACCATTTTGTTGTGACCGGAAATTTACAGGGAATGAGCCGTTTTGTCCTGCTTTACCTGCTGCTGATTGCAGTTCAGACCACTAATGTATGGCTGCTCATTTCCATAGCGGGCAAGGTGGATATGGGAATAGTTTATGATTTAAGGAAAAGAGGCTTCCAAAGGCTGCAGGAGCTTACTTTTTCTTACTATGACAAGACGGCGGTAGGCTGGCTTATGGCCAGAATGGTATCGGACAGCTCCAGGCTGGGAGATACCCTTGGCTGGGGTCTGGTAGACTTTACATGGGGACTTACGCTGATGACAGGTATTGCAGGAGTCATGCTCTTTACCGATTGGAAGCTGGCACTCATAAGCTTGTCGGTCGTACCGGTTCTGGCTGTGATAAGCATGTACTTTCAGCAGAAAATGCTGACTGCCCAGCGAAAGGTAAGAAAAACAAATTCACGTATCACCGGTGCCTTTAACGAGGGAATAAGCGGAGCAAAGACCAGCAAGACCCTGGTGCTGGAAAAGAGAAATCTGGAGGAGTTCAGTACGCTTACAAGGGATATGTACAGTTACTCGGTCCGGTCGGCGGTTCTGTCTTCAGTTTACCTGCCGTCCGTACTTGCTCTGGGCAGCATCGGAACAGGTCTGGCACTATGGTTCGGCGGCGAGGCTGTTTTCATGCAGTCAATAAGCTATGGTACACTGGTGCTTTTTATAGGTTATTCCATTCAGTTCTTTGAGCCGGTGAGAGAGCTGGCCCGTGTCATTGCAGAGCTTCAAACAGCTCAGGCATCGGCCGAAAGGCTTCTGTCAATGATAGAAACCGAGCCTGAAATCTCGGACGCTGCCGAGGTTCTGGGAAAATACGGCGACATATTTAGTCCCAACCTTGATAAGTGGCCGAGAATAAAGGGCGGCATAACCTTCAGAAATGTATCCTTTTCCTATAAGGACGGCGAGAAGGTGCTGGAGAATTTCAGCCTGGAGGTTAAGGCGGGAGAAACAATTGCGCTGGTTGGTGAGACGGGATCGGGGAAAACAACAATCGTCAATTTGGCCTGCAGGTTCTATGAGCCGGTATCCGGAGAGATACTGATAGACGGAGTGAATTACAAGGAACGGCCTTTGGCATGGCTCCATGCCAATCTCGGCTATGTACTGCAGAACCCGCATCTTTTCAGCGGAACTATACGTGAGAATATACGCTACGGCAGGCTTGATGCGTCGGATGACGAGGTTGAGAGCGCGGCAAGGCTGGTCAATGCCCACGGTTTTATCAGCAAACTGGAAAAAGGCTACGATACCGAAGTGGGGGAAGGCGGAAACAGGCTTTCCACCGGGGAAAAGCAGCTTATTTCCTTTGCCAGGGCGGTACTGGCCAACCCAAGGATATTTATACTGGATGAGGCCACATCTTCTATAGATACCGAAACAGAACAGATAATACAGGATGCTATAAGAAAAGTATTGAAAAACAGGACCAGTTTCATAATTGCACACCGGCTGTCAACCATCCGGTCCGCGGACCGCATCCTTGTCATCCGCGATGGCGAGGTGCTTGAAGAGGGCAGCCACAATGCGCTTATCAAAAGGAAAGGGTATTATTACAGGCTGTATACCAACCAATTCATGGAGGAAAGGGAAATGGAGCTTTTGGTATAAAATTCGAAGAAAAGCAATTCCACTAATTCTCCGGATTATATCAAGGAGAATATATTTGCTGATAATCAAATAATGTTCCCCTTGTTGTCACGGGCATAATACACCTATAAGAAGGGAACAGTCCAGAACTGTTCCCTTACATATTCTTATACAACCCTGATAGCAAAGGCCGGGCATGAAGCGATGCAGTATCCGCATTGAATACATTTTGACGGGTCAATAAATGCTTTGCCGGAAGCATCAAAGCTCGGGGCGTCACTGTGGCATGCTTCCATGCATTTGCCGCAGCTGATGCACAGGCTCTGAAAAACACTAACATTTTTCTTATTCTTTATCTTTATTATATCATCTATATCTTTTTCATCATTAAAGTACCTGACGTTGTATATAGCCTCTTCCATGCTCACCATTCCAAGGGCTATAGCGTAATTAAGATTCCTTGCAAATTTCATGCAGGCATCAAAATCATCTATTAAACTACCGCCGCCCAGTGCCTTCATCAGGTACATGCCCTTTCCCTTCTGCTCACACAGGGCTATTGCCTTTTGCATATCCTCCACAGCCCCTTCCAGGATACCGCGGCCAGCCTTATTAATAAGAGGAAAGACAATGTCAATCTCCGGCCTTGCTGCTGCAGCTTCTACTACTTTTACATTATGTGTTGATATCCCGACAGCTTTTATTATTCCTTTGCTTTTGTAGTTCAGCAGGCATTGCAGAGCTCCCTTCCGTATGTCAAAAACATCAGGGTTTACTCTTGCTGCATGGAGGTGAAAAATGTCAATATAATCTATACCCATTCCTTCTAAAGCTTCAATTACTGCCTTTTCCATATCTTCATAAGAGGCAGCCGTTGATTTTGTAGCTATTACCGGCCTGATTCCCGTCTTTTCCATGGCCGCTTTTATTGGTGAATAGGTTTTGTACATTTGAGCTGTATCTACGAAATTAACTCCGCTTTCCAGCGCATAGGCTATTATTTCGGCAGACTCTTCTACCGTCAGGTTTTTTTGAAGAGGTCCCATGGGCAGTGCTCCAAAACACAGTTCGGTTACTTCTATGCCTGTATTCCCAAGAATTCTCTTTTTCAAAGTATCACCCCTCAACATATTTTAGCATCGAAATCTCCACTTTCATTATCAAGTCTCGTTTTAAAATTTGAGAAGTTATGTCAAAAAAGATGCCAATATTTAACTTCTTATTATGCCATTTAAACTCCTTTATCTGATTGGGCGATTCGAACTATCGCAGATTGGCTTATTCCAATATTTTCAATCGCCTTATTATTTCTTCCGGTTCCGGGAGAAGGTCTTTCATGGCTTCCGGCAAAGATGGACTCAGCTGATATGTGGCTATCCCAATCGGGACATTCGTGCGTTTTAAGGCATATTCCACATAAGTTTTATCCTTACTCTTGCAGATAATAATCCCAATAGAGGGATTTTCCTCTGGTAACTTTATCAATTCGTCTAAAACGGTCAAATACAACTGCATTTTTCCTGCGTGCTCTACTTCAAATTCTCCTATTTTAAGTTCAATTGCAACAAGACTGCGAAGTCTTCTATGAAATAGTAATAAATCGATGTATAAATCCTTATGGCCAACTGTCAAATGATATTGATTCCCGATAAAAGCAAAGTCACCTCCCATTTCTGCAAGAAATTCCCTGACATGATTAATCAGTTGGATTTCCAACTCATGTTCTGTATACTCCGGAGACAGTTCTGCAAAGTCAAATATATACTCGTCCTTTACCGCCAGTTTGGCCTGTGTTTTTCTTTCCTCCGGAAGAGTCAAATCAAAATTAGTCTGGTTCAGAAGATACTTCTCGTATTCTTTGGCTTCAATAAAGTTTGTCAGAATACGTTTCGTCCATCCATACCGTTTTGTCATCTGGATATAAAACTCTTTTTCCAAATCGTCCTTGCATTTTTCCATTATAAGGATATTATTGCTCCAGCTGATTTCTCGCACCAATTGTGCGAGTTTTTCAGAATCCTTGTATGACAAATAAAAGTTTCTCATTCTCCATAAATTAGCCACCGAATACCCTTTGGCCCCCGGAAATGTTTTTTGAAGTTTCTCTGACAAAACCTGGACAATTGATTTTCCCCAACTGTTCAATTCCTGCTGACTGTAAATTTCTTTGCCTATTTCCCAGTAAAGGTTAATTGTTTCGGAATTCATCAATTTTAAAACATGATATTGTTTTTTCTGTATTAAATCTTTAATTTTCTCAACAAATGGCGTATATCCTGATTTTTCAATATGCTCCATCTTATTTCCTCCAAATCTCGCGCCACTTGTGCGAGAAATTTATTTGCAAATGTATTGCTGATGCATTTTCCCATGGTTTTGCATCTCCATTAAACAGTGTCTTATGTCATTAAAAAGCATTCCTGTTCAATTCCATATTTCTCAACTACTAATAAATCAATGAGCTCCTGAAGTAGCGGCTCTTTTAGCTTTTTTAATTTTTCTACTGTCTGTAGCTCTATAGGTGTACCATATCCTATATTTCTGTATTTTATATATATTTCCCTGTCCATCATAAATGGTTGGACCTCTGGGAATACTTTTTCTCTTATATATTTAAAGATTCTTGCGCCGCCATAATCCAAATCGCTGCTGTGCAAAAACGTAGTTGATTTGTTATTTCCTTCCAACCCCGGTCTGCCATTAAGTACATTTCTTAGATTCACTAAAAAATCTCTCTCTTTTGGTGAAAAGAAGCCATGAGTGAATATGAACAATGTTCCCTCTTCAAATTCTGTCAACTCAAAGTTCGCCTTATTTTCAATTGTAACAATATTCTTAATACTCTGCTCAGGAAGGATTTTCACATGTTTGAGCGTTTTACTGTTTAAAGTAACACCATATTTATAATCGGATAATTCTAAACGTTTTCCCGCCAATTCAAGGCTTAAATTGCCTTTTACATACAACTGTTGTGCATAATCTTCTAGGAAAATCTGTTCCAGCACTTGCGAATCATTCATAGCATCATCAACATCAGGACAATGCTTACGAGCAATACTGATAATGGTCTTCTGTAAATGGTTTTCAAATTTTTTAGAATCAGATAGAAACTTTGCGCTGAATATTCGTTTATAGATAGGTTCACTTAGTGAATCTAAGCCTTTCATGCATTCTAGAAATCCAGATTTTTTTAAGTTCTGAGTAATATTTCCCTTCTCAAGTTGCATAAGCAAACTCTGATAATAAGCTGCAATCCAATCTTTCTGCAGCTTCGGAAGTTCATTTTTAATCCGGCTGTAATAGCCCGCAAGCAGTTCCTGCGGCTTTATCTTTCCCGCTATTTCATACAGCGCGGGCATACTATCCATATTATACTTTATATTTAGAATCTCGCTTTTTCCGTCATACCATTTGACAGTCAGGAGCCCCAGTTTTTCCAATTCTTCTGCCTGCCTCAAAAAGTCAGTTTTCCCTATTTTATCATAATCTGACTGCTGCGGCTTAAAGTTCTTGTTTCCACTCAATCGACCCAAACGACCCAAGGAACTTCTGTCATTTTTTTCAATCAATAAATCCGCTAATTGCACAAAACCACCCTCTCTGCTCTTACTCAATTACTTAAACATCTGAACG
>CAZUGK010000141.1:0-9336 GCA_964619815.1 uncultured Clostridiaceae bacterium
AAATCCGGTATAAGACTTTTCCAGCTTGCTCTCGTCAGCTGCAAATTTAATGTAAGGCTCCTGTTTCGCAAATTTGGTAGAGAGGTACTCTATTTCTTTTCTGCCCGTCATCTGATAAAGCCATGTAAATCCAGCTTCCTTAATACCTTGTTCTGACATTTTTATTTTCCCATCGGCTTCTGTCCAATGCTTATCCTTTACACCGTAGCATACAAGCTTGTTTCCATCCGGTGTTGATACGTAATTTAAAAGATCAACCAAGGCTTCAAGCTTTTCAGGTGTTTTCCCTATGGTATTTGATACCCCCATATATGCGCCCATGCCTAAGTCCATGTTACAATTGTAACCACCTTTTAGAGGTTCACCCTGAACCCATACGGCATTAGGATTGATTTCCTTGTATTGCGCTACCTTTTCATCCTTCAGCAGCATAGCCCATGTTCCATAAACTATACCGGCCTTGCCCTGGAAAAGCTTGGTCTCAAGCGTAGCAGATGTATCGGTTATGAAATCAGGATCTACCACTCCTGCATCAATAAACTTTTTAGCCGCAAGCAATGATGCTTTCATTGCTTCCACATCCAATGATTTAAGATAAGCTTTATTATCTTTTATGAATATATTAAAGTCTACGCTTCCGCCATTCGGATTAAATGCAGGGTCTAATGCAAGGAATTTCAAACCGGCAATACCATAGGTGTCCTTCTTGCCATTTCCATCGGGATCCTTTTCAGTAAAAGCTTTTGCAACCTCCAGCATTTCATCTACTGTAGTAGGAGCCTTCAGCCCCAACTTGTCCAGCCAATCCTGTCTATATAGCAATGAAGTGTAATTTGCCGGCGAAGGCTTTGTTACTGCGAACATCTTTCCGTCATAATATGCTTTTTTCAAATTATCCTCACCTACAAATGCAGCATAGTCTTTAAGACTATCAATTGAGGGTGTTAAGTCAAATAACATTTTATCTGATGCATACTTTAAAAAATTAGTTCTGTCTTTTATCTGAAAAATATCCGGGGCACTTCCTGAAGCCAACCTGACGTTTAACTGACTTACATAGTCATCCATACCATCCGTTACATTGTTTACAAGGTCAATATCCAGTGCCTTTTTGATTTCCGCTTTTATAAAGTCCGTATCACCTGAAGGCAGCTTTTGTCCATAACCTACGGTAGTCATCTCAAGAGTCACCGTTCCTCTTGGCTTGGCGGTTTCATCGGTTTTTACCGCAGCGGTACTGGTTCCGGGGGTTTGGGTTGAATCCGTTCCATCTTTCTGTCCACATCCGGCAACAGCACCCAACAAAAATGTTACTGCAACCGCTAGGCACATCCCTTTTTTAAACATTTTACCCATAAAATTCTCTCCTTTAAAATGAATTTTGTTTTTATATGATCCCTTTCGGGCAATCACCCTTTAACGGCACCAAGCATAAGTCCCTTTATAAAGTACTTTTGTAAGAAAGGATACACCGCAATTATTGGAGCACTTGCAAAAATAACCGCAGCCATTTTTAAAGTTTCGGTAGGAAGCTTCACATCCACATTTTCAAGAGTGGACTGTGTTTGCATAATCATAGCCCTGACCACCATCTGCAAAGGTTGTTTGGTTGTATCATTGATATAAAGTATTGCTGACCAGAATTGGTTCCAGTTACCTACCATGTAGAACAAGCCCACAGTCACCAAGACAGGAAGGGACAATGGAAGCACAATAATCAGCAAAACCCGGAATTCACCTGCGCCATCTATTTCTGCCGACTCAAAAATCTCATCCGGCATATTTTCAAAGAAGCTTTTAATCAGCAATACGTTAAAAGTCGCCATTGCACTGGGCAGAATCATGGACCATACACTGTTTATCAGCCCTACCTGTTTTACGGCAATGTATGTCGGAATCATTCCTCCATTAAACAACATCGTAAACACTATAAACAATGTGAATATTTTCCTCCCTGGCAAATGCTTTTTGCTCAGAGGATAAGCCATTAGCACGCTAAGTACCATATTGATGGTGGTTCCGACAACAGTAACAAATAATGTAACCAAAAAAGCTCTCGGTATCCTTTCCTCTTGAAACAAAGCCTTATATGCATCTAATGTGAAGCCCTTGGGCAGAAACACAAAACCTCCGTTTCTAATAACCTCGGTGAGAGGAGTAATGGACATCGATACAACTGATATCAACGGCAGAATCACACATATCCCTATCAATGCAAGAATCACTATAACAAACCAGTCAAAAACTCTATCCTTAGCACCCTTTACCATACACTGTTCCCCCACCTTCTGGCAAGTTTATTAGTTGAAATTACCAACACAAATCCAATAACTGACTTGAAAAGCCCTACAGCCGAAGCCAGGCTAAAATTCATCTGCTCCAAGCCTGTACGGTATACCCATGTATCCAGAATATCTGCCACGCCGTACACTCGAGGATTATACATTACAAATATCTGTTCAAAACCTGCATCCATTATACTTCCAAGTCTTAGGATGAACATCATCACGATAACACTTAAAATGCCGGGTATGGTAATATGCCAAATCATTCCAAATCGCCCACAACCATCGATTGTTGCGGCTTCATACAAAGATGGATCTACTCTGGTTATCGAAGCCAGATAGATGATCGCACCCCAACCTATATTTTGCCATATTTCGGACACCACAAGCATTCCCCTGAAAAGATTCGGCTCAACAAGCAAGGCAAGCGGCTTACCACCCATATCAGTGATCAGCTTATTGACTATACCACTGCTTTCTGAAAACAATGCCGTTATGATTCCGTATATAATAATCCAGGATAAGAAGTGTGGCATATAGGTCACTGTCTGTATAAACTTTTTGTACCATAAAGTCTTACATTCATTTAAGATCAAAGCCATAATAATTGGCGGCAGAAATCCAAATGCAATTTTGAGAAGGCTGATAATGATGGTATTGGATAAAATCTGTGTGAAATACGGTGAATTGTAAAATATTTCAAAGTATTTATACCACGGATCTGCCCATGGACTTCCCGCAATTCCTTTTGAGAAATCAAAATCCTTCATGGCCATTATGACACCATATATAGGATAGTATTTGAATATAGCATAGTAGATAATCCCCGGTATTAACATAATGTATAGTGGCCAAAACTTTTTCAGTATTCTGGCTATATTCGCTCCGGGTATTCTGTTGCAGGCTGTTGATGCCTTTAAAACAGATTGGTTCTTCATGTAGTCACCCCATTGATTGTTGTTTATGTTTACAATACAATGATAAGTTTTATTGTCCAAAAAAAATATACATATTATCAATGAATTTGTGCAAATTTCAGTGAAGTTTTTCCGTTACAGGATTATAGGAAATTAAGGCATTATGAAAATCATAGTCATGAAAATAAAGACTGGAATAATCCTCAATATTAGGCTATTCCAGTCTTTTGAGTGTAGAAAATTAGTTACTTGCCATAATGCCTGCAGTTTTCAGCTTGGCAATCAAAGCATTAAAATCATTTTTTAGTGTTTCAACGTCTGTTGCAGTGCTGTCTACCTGTCTCACGGCCTTTTGTGCTAAAAGCTGAACCAGCACATTTTTTGTTGCGATTTCCCAATAACAACAAAATAGTGCAATACCGCTAAAGCCGCTAAACACAGCACTTGCTCCACCATTTACGGTCCAACCTGAAGGCGGGTTAAATGTAAATGTTCCAGTAGGCGCACCATTTGTACCTGTACCAATAAAACCAATAATGCTGTCGTCTAAACCCTTAGTCTTGTTCGCTTGATCATCTTCTTGAAGATTAATAGTCCAGGAGTTTTTCTTATATAATCGTGGAACAATATTGGCTGGCGACATTGAAATAGCATTACCCGCATTGTCCTGATTTCTGCGTTTCCCTTTGAAATATGCGCCATACAACATATTTCCATTTGTATTTGGCATATAGAAACGCTTCCACCCGTCAACATCGGCAAATGCCCCGTAATCCCCTGTTCGGTTATTTGGTGACAGTCTTTCACAGGTTACAAACGGGTTGCCTGCAAATGCCCCATAACGATTAAGTACCTGCGCAGCACCACTACCAATAAATAGAACATTACGATAAACCTGCTCGGTGTAAAAACCTACGTAACTGCTTGACTGCGGGCTGATGCTAGCACCCGAATTACCAACAATTGCACCACACCCACAAAACTGTGTAGTCACAGAAAGCGCATTTAACCCATACAATGCCCCATCATGAACACCAGACCCACAGCGAATTGCATCTATTAAACCGATTTTAGTTGGTCCTGAATTTGAACCCTGATTGAATAGTGCACCACCGAATACAAACTTAATCGATCCACCCGTCGGTTCAGATGTTTCGAGCCATGGAAACAAGGCGACCGTTTTGTTCGTAAAGTCGGTCGATTCAACTTTGTAAGTGATATTGTTGAGGATTGCAAATACCGGGTTAGAAATCAAGTTTTCATCATAAGGTAAGTCAGACACAGTAACAGTTGTTCGCTGTCCCGGTGTTCCGGATGAACCCGTATGAACAGGATTGGAATATATATATTCAACGGAATTATTTGACCAGGAAGCAGCTTGAGAACATCCACAGTCGCGCGCTGAAATCAAGCCGCCAAATTCAAAATTGGTGTTGTTGTGATACGACGGAGATTGAACAGGTATACCGATCAAACCGTTTTCATCTTGAATGATGCCAAAATATTTAAATTGGCAAGCTCGAATGGTTGGCAGTTTTGAACTCTGAACTCCGTTAAGGGCAACACCATATTCGACTGTCATTGAACTGTAAATACCCACTGACCCAGTGCCGAAAACTGTAATTGTTCCTCGGCTTTCAACATTAGTCCCCTTCAATGCAAGCATGTATCGCATGGCATTGAGAGCTGTCAGCTTCAAATCCCATTCAATAGACTCTTGACCAGTGAAATTAAAAGGCCAGGGTCGGGATATCTTGAAATCACCAACGACCTTAATTCTTGTTTTTCCAGCATCTGCCGTCACAAACGTGCCGAACCGTTCCAGTGCGTCAATGCTATCAACTCCATCAATAGCGCCGGCATGATAAGGCGTGATGATTTCATCATCAGGACGAATCCAGCGCCCCGTGGTTATTCCTGTAACTGTAAATACAGTCACACCGTTGTCTGTGGCTGTACTTGTTGAATCCCAAACAAATAGACCACCACCAACATTATTCCCGGTCAAATACGACTTTACAATAACAGTCTGGCCATGAAATGGTGCTTGCATTATTAACAGGTCAGCAATTGATTCTGTTGCTTGCACAATTGAATCTGCCATAAATAATCCTCCCCTCTTAGTTCTATTCAAAATATATTTTAATTATATCCGTCTCTTGTAACGGAAGAGAAAACTTAACAGAAGAACCGATAGTTGTGAAACTCAATTGTCCATGGTGAATTGATTCAATTCGTTCAACCGATCCGGCCACTTTAACTTCCAGTCCGACCTCTTCTATGGGTTGCAGCGTATAGTTGGCCAGCGGAATCACCAAGCCTCCCGTGCTTTCCATCAAAACTGCATCCACCAGCGGCACACTGCATTTTAAAGAAGTCTCCACGTAAGGCTCCTGCAGCGGCATGGTAATTACATTCCGTACCGCTTGGGGGTACTTCCATGGATTGTATGAACGTCCAATGAGCTCTTCATCCGAAACTACCAGATTTGCGGCAGGAATCGTTGGATTTGTAACTCTATTCGCCACTGATTTTTTCTCAACCAATGCTTCCTTGATATAGCTAAGAGAAGGTAAAAAGCCGTAGCTATATACTGTACCTCTGCCTGATGTGCCTTTTACTATGGCTGCTGAGCTGTCACTAAATGTACCCAATACCTCAGCGCCTGCTTTGGGAATCTGCTTTTGCCTAACGGAAAGAACCTCCATGGAGGCATTACCTGCAGTTACATTATCCTGTGCAACCAATGTATCTATATACCTGCCGGAAGAAGTGTAGCGTTGAGGCACTTCCAGTGAAGCTCTCATCGCCGGTAAAACATCCTCAAGAGTGGTTAAGGGTTGATTGTATTCATTCTTTGTGCCTGCACCGGCTGTTAATACCAGTGTTCCACCGTTATTCAGCCAGGTTTTAAGCTTGTCGGCGGCTTTTTGGGTTAGATTAGGCCCGGAGAAATAACATACCTTATACCCATCTAGCACACCGTCAGCAATGTCTCTTTCTGACAAGATATCTACAGGTATTTGGGCGTGCGTCAAAGCAAGCCAGGTATGCATCCTGTCAAAGCCATAAGCATAATTTTTGCCGGTATCCGTTGTTACATTAGATCCATTTGTCCAGATATCAGTGGATGAAGAATAGAGAATAGCCACTTCAGCTTTCATGGGCTTGGCCGAAACCAGCAAATCCTCGGCACCGCCTATTTCCCGCGTCAACTCAGCATTGGCATACCAGTTTTCAGTATTAAGATACCACCCACCTTCGTGACCGGTCCAATAGGGTCCATAATAGAAGTTCTGTAAGGTTTTTACACCCCGGGCAATAGCGCTGATCCCCTTTAGTTTGGTATCCCAAGGCTTGCGATCTGCATAGGCAATCAGATAATTTCCTACATGAGCATTATTTCGTCTAGCCGCTGCCCGCATAAGGTCAACATTATAGGCACCACATTGGAAGGTTGAGGAAATATTACACCAGTCCTCGCTCCAGATTGCATTTTGTTCAGTTGTTTCCATCAACTCAAAATAGTCTACACCCAGCCCATAGAAATTGGCATAATAAACTGCACCGTCGCTAAAGTTTGCGTTTACTGGAAAATCCCCTCCGTAAGCTTCCTGTAAAACATCCTTCTGCACAGCCATAAAATCCCCCATGGCATAGGTTCTGAACTTCTGAGTATAATAGTGAAGTGCCGGGTACTGATCGCGCTCGCTCTCTAGCACCGGCCGAACCAGCTCCCAACTCAAGGTTCCTTCCACACCCGGCAGTAATTCCGACAAGCTTTTCCTTTGCTCCTGAAGCCAGCTTCTAAATCTTGATCTATATACCTCACTCTCCACAAGTTTAGCAGTAGTAGCTCCTACCGGCTCATCTGTGAGCTTACAATAATTTATCTCCTCCACAGAGCCGCCTTTATCCCTGAAGGCATTAGCAGCAGCCTGAGCTTTTGTCCGCATAGTAGCTACGTTTGGTTCAAGATAATTACTATTATTCATGTATCCCCATAAACCGCCATTAATATATTTTTTTTCAAGACCATAGCTTCTTAGCAGAGCACTGCCGTCATCAGGACCATTGAAACCGAAATTAGATAACGTTTTCAGCTCTCGTTCAACAATTGACCTGTCCATATCTGAGGTGGTGAGAGATGTTGTCAGAAAAAAAGGAAAGCTGCCGGGCTTTTTGCCAATAGTCGGCCAGCTCATATTGTCCGCAAGCTGTCCGAAATCGGAAGCATACTCGCTGTCCGTTTTGCAACGTGCAATATTTCCCGCCGTTGCAAGGTCCGAAGGCATTACTATGTTTATATAAGCCGGTTCATACTCCCGCTCTATTACCTTTACAATAGACTCTTCATCAGGCGCTGTGGCAAATTCAATTTTAGCCTTTAACTTCGGGGTTACCTCCCAATAGGTATATCTCGTACTGATAGCCAATCTTGCACCTGACTTTGCTGCATTGGAATCCTCATAAAGCATAGGTGTAATATTGACCCAAGGTGTTTGTTCTCCGCTTTTCAAATAATCACCGGTATCGGCGCCATTACTTCCGGGGTATATATTCGCTACCATCCCGCTTTTTGAAATAGAATAGTTAGCATACCACGGCGCTTTGAAATGATCCGCAAAAATATGGACATAAAGCGGTTTATTGTAAATATCCGCCAGAGTTACTCTCATGTAAGTCTGAGGGCGTTCAGTATTTGCTTCTGCCAATTCGGCATTTACTCCTGCCGTGCAGAGAAACGGCAGCAACAAAAACAAAATCAAAAGACAACTGTACTTAAGTTTAGAACTCATAAAAACACCATCCCTTTACTTCATCATAATATTATACAAAATCTGCACAAACTGCGCCCTGCTGGCAGAATTCTCCGGCAATATCTTACCGTCTGTCCCGGAGATAATTTCGGTCTTTACAAACAATTCAATTGCTTCCTCGGCATAAGCCGAAACCTTTTCTGCATCCTTAAATTCCGTCAGGTCTTTGGCTATAGTTGAGGTTGGCAATTCATCCATGTTTTTGAGCGTATTGTATACTAATACCAACAATTCCTGCCTTGTCACCTGCCTGTCGGGGGCAAATCTGTTGCCGCCAACTCCTGCGGATATTCCCAATTTCTTTGCCATCGCAAGGTATCCGGTGTAGTAGGTATTCTCCGCGTCGCTGAAATTGTTTACTGCGTTTTCATCAGGGCTGATACCAAAGGCCTTCATGATCATTACCAATGCTTGCGCTCTGGTTACATTGTCATTTGAGCCAAATTTTTCGTTTCCTGTTCCGCTTGTTATTCCCCTCGCTGCCGCAAAGGTCACTGCATCTCCGTACCATGCACCGTCTGCAACATCCTCAAAATCAACCCTGTTGTAGGCTAATGCAAACCTTGTGACATTCTCTGTTTTAAAGGTCAGTGTTCCTGATGCTGGGTCATATTTGCAATTTGTTACTGCTTCAGCCTTCCCTGCACTATTGATATAGTAGGCTATGATGGCATTTGGATTTTCGCCCGCTCTAAGTACATATGGTATGGTTACTGTCGCCTTGCTCTCAAGCTGCGATATTGTATTATACCCGTCTGTAATATCAAAGCTCACATCCGGTCTGTCTCCGACCTTCTGCCGGATTTCAGCCATTAATTCCGCTGTTTCAGCCACTGTCCCGGTGATAGTAATCGTTTCCGTGGACTGCTGTAAAATACCTGCCACTGTTTCCCGATCAAAGGTTATTGTTCCGAACGGTATAGTGATTGTCAGATCTTCCGCATAGCTTTCTACAAATTCTTTTAAAACTTCAACGGGTATGGTAGTTGTTATCCGTCCAACCTCAACCTTTGTTTCAATCACCGGTGTCGGCGTTGGTGTTGATGATGGTGTTGGTACCGGTTGGGGGTCGATTGGAGTTGGATCGGGGTCGATAGGAGAATTGTAACTCCAGTTGGCCGTTACATTCACATTCCAGGCAGGCATGGTAAATGCTGTTATCGCAGCCCCTGTAGAGACAAAACTCACACCATCCGTGACAGTAGTCCAACCCACAAAACTGTAATCACTCCGGTTTCCTGCGTATATGTTTACTGTATCTCCCTGCACATAACTGCCCGCACCGGTTATTGCCGCATAGCTGTCATTGACCTC
>CAZUGK010000141.1:9346-11160 GCA_964619815.1 uncultured Clostridiaceae bacterium
GACCTCTACTGTGTATTTTTCGGTAGCCGGTACTGTGGCAATCCACTTTGCATACAGCGTTATATCAGAAGTCACTTTGTCTGCTGTGAAATCCCATGGGTTTTTTAAAGCTTCTTCCTTGTACCATCCGGTAAATGTATATCCTTCTCTGGTTGGTTCTTGAGGTACTGATATTGCTTCGATTGCGCTGCCGCTTGTAACATTGATAGCGGCTACATCACCACCCCCATTGCTATCGAAGTTAACTTTGCATGTTTTATCTGCGGTTTCGTCGAAATTGCTGACTGTACCATTTCCGTTTTCATCCACCGTCACCCTCATAGTGACTGGGTGACTCGCATAGTCGGTAAGGTTATCTCCGTTCACTTGTTCGCTGAATATTTTCATGGTATAGGTCTCGCCTTGTGCCACTCCCTCAAGAGAGATGGCCAGATTGCCGCTTGCGTTGCTTGTGCAGTCTGCCAGCTTGCCGTAGTATTTTACCTTACCGTTGCTATCTTTCAGCACACAGGAAATGTACCTGTTCTCCCCCGTCTGCGCATTGGAATACCCGAGGCCAATCTCATTGGTGCCATTAGTGGTTTCAATCAGCGTTAGTGACGGTGTATTTATGGAATTGTCTAAGGCAGTCAATTTCAATGTACCACTCAGCGGCTGCAACGCCGACAGATTCATCCCGACGGTCTCAGCCTTACCTCCTTCGGCAGCAGATGCGAAGAGAATAGCTCCCTGATTCAGATAAAAAGCGGGGCGTACGCCAAATCGGTTGGTTATGTATTTTCCATCCGCCCAAACGTTACCAAAACTGCTGACATATGCTACATTGGGATAGCTTGGATCATCTCTGCCAGGCGACCGCAGCCACCAGTCGGCACCGAACCGGAGAACTGTGTTGTTTAACAGTCTGGCTTCTTTAAGGCTTAAAGGCCAAAAGCCCGCTTCGGTTATAGCCTCTCCTGCCACATTGTCTGAAGGATTATCAAAATCATATGTCGCTCCGCCATTAATGTCTCTTTTTCTTACCAGCGTCTGTTCCCTATCAGATAATGAGCTAAAAGCGTTATTCATTGCAGCTTGCAGATCCGAGACGCTGTAATAGTTTGATT
The DNA here is from genome assembly GCA_964619815.1 of uncultured Clostridiaceae bacterium. Taxonomy (GTDB): domain Bacteria; phylum Bacillota; class Clostridia; order Lutisporales; family Lutisporaceae; genus BRH-c25. The sequence continues at coordinate 10,453 of CAZUGK010000141.1, forward strand.
GGTCACGGTTTGGATAAAATTGACTTGTTTCGAAGCTCTGCCCATTGGCCAATAGCAAGGTCATTGTGTTACTGTTGCTAGCGGCCGCACCCACGCCACTATTGACACCATCATTGTAGCCAATGACTGCCCACTGCTTGCCGCCGAAGCAGATGATGCTGGGGCTGCTGTTACTGCCTATGCCTGCTGTTATTGCAGACAAATCCTCTAATGCCGAAACCGGCAACATGCCCAGCATCATCATAAAAATCAGCGCAATGGACAGTATTTTTTTACTTAGTTTTTTTTTCATAGGATATCTCCTACCTCAATAATTTTTTCCAGTCATCTAGCCCTTATACATTACAACGGGGCAATAATCACATGCTGATCATTGCCCCGTTGTCAATACTTATTAATATTATTTACTGTACTTTTCCGCAAACTTCTGCATGATTGAAGCCATTTCAGCTCTAGTTGCGGTTCCCTTTGGATCCAATATGTTATTTCCTTTACCGCTCATCATTCCCGAACCAACCATCCACTGCAGGGCTTCACTTGCCCAGCCTGAAACCTTTGTATTGTCTGTGAATCCTTCCAATGAAGACGTATCAGACAAATCATATCCCTTATGCTTTGCATAGTTATAGAAAATGGCTGCCATTTGTTCGCGAGTTATGTTATCATTTGGTCCAAACAATCCTTTACCATAGCCGCTTACGATTTTGT
>CAZUGK010000142.1:0-5002 GCA_964619815.1 uncultured Clostridiaceae bacterium
TTTGAAGACTTCAGTCCCCAGGAAATATCGGATATAATCGATGTACCAAAACGCACGGTAGAAACCAGGCTTTACAGGGGTAAGAATCTTTTGAAGCTCAGGCTGGAAGAGTTGGTTTGTGGAGGTGAAAAAAATGTGCTGCAGTGAATATAGAAATAGTCTTCATGAATATGCAAGCGGAAAATTAAGCGAGCTGGAAAGCCGCGCAATATCAAAACATGTTAAATCCTGCGATAAATGCAGAAGAGAGCTGGAGGAAATCAAGGAAATGAAGGCATTTCTGAAGTTCGGTGCTCAAGAAAACATAATGCCCCCTATGGATTTGAAAGCAGGGATAATGGCATCCATCAACCTCAATAAGTATAAAAAAGTGTATAAAAACACTCTGGGAGAGTTGGCTAACTGGGGAATGAGCCTTGTTGCAGCAGGTTTGATACTCTTATTCATAAATGTGACTCCTGCAGATGATTTGGTGCGTGTACAGAATAAATGGGACAATAGGGCGGAAAACATCTCGGAGAAAATATATCGGCCCTTCAGTGCAATAAACGAGAGATTGGATAAGTTCACAGAGAGAATCACTCAACTGGATGGGATTACAGGTAGAATAGAAAGAGAAAAAAAGGGAGGAAATTAAAATGAATTGTAAATATCATAAGGAATCAGAAGCAAAATTCATCTGTGATAAATGCAAACAGCCAATATGTGAGGAATGCTCTGTGGATGTGAACGGAAACAAGATATGCAGTACCTGCATAAAGAAGTCGGTGTTCTCAGACAATGCTCAATATTATAAGGGAGGGTTCTTTGAGAGCTTTGCATTTTTCTGCTTTGCTGTAGTGCCGGGAGCAGCCCAGATGTATATGAACCTTTTCAAAAGGGGCTTTCAGCTGATGTTCGGCTTTATAGCGTCCATTGTACTGTTCAGCTATATAAATACTGAAAGCATGATACCGCTTATTATAATACCTACATGGTTTTTCAGCTTCTTTGACAGCTATGCCATAAGAAGAAGGCTTAGAAGGGGAGAATTCGTGGAAGACGCTGAGATATTCGACTATAAAATACTTTTTAAGAACAAGAGGATAGTAGGCATAGCAATGCTGGTTCTGGGCTTTCTTGGAGTTGCCAACGCCTTTGAGCACTCTGTAATACGAAACATCTTCGGAGGGCAGCTTTATTGGGCTGTTAAGAGAAGCATAATTCCTATTGCACTGGTCCTGGCAGGTATATATATGCTGCAAAGATCAAAAAAGACCGGAAAAGCAGAAGAATACACTGAAAGTGACATTGAAGAATAAATATCAAGCAGTTTTTTCGAAAATTTGATATAATATATATAGATGGTAAAGTCCGTAAAAATAAATATTTACGGGCTTTTTTGCTCAAAATATTGTATTGGAAGCGGGGTGCATTTTGTGAATATTATTATCGAAAAGGATGCGGCAGCGTATATAAAGAAACATTCCAAAGATAGCTCGGTATCACTTTATATTCATGCAGCAGGCGGAGGCTGATGCTCCATACAAGCTCCGACAGTTCAGTTGGGCAAGCCTGAAAAAGCCGACAGCTTTGATTTGTATGGCAGTGATGGAGTAAATGTATATCTCAGAAAGGGCAGCAAAATCAGAAATGACAAGCTTCACATATTCCTGAGGAAATTCCTGTGGATTAAGGACCTGGCAGTGGACGGAATGAGCATAAATTACTAAAAAGCCTGGATTATACATTGACTTATCACAAACATTTCATTATAATGAGAAATGAACGCAAAAACCAATAATGCGCCCGTAGCTCAGCTGGATAGAGTGCCTGACTACGAATCAGAAGGTCGTGGGTTCGACTCCCTCCGGGCGCACCATTTTTTACGAACTTTAGAAACCTTGTATTTTCAAGGTTTTTTTGTTTTTGTAGTAAAAGCACTGAAGCACTGGGGACGGTTCTTTCTGCTTTATAGATCAAAAGCAGAAAGAACCGTCCCTTTTGATTATAAATATATAGAAGCATTAACACTTACAGCAGATAGAAACGTATAGGAAAATTTAACATATTATGAATTAAGAAATACTAAAGCTCCTTCCGTAATAGTAGAGGTTGAATTCCATGATAACTATGAAGGGACAACCTGGATAAATGCGAACATCAATAATATAGCCAAAGCTATTGCTGAAGGTATACGCGAATACTTGGGCATACCTTTAAAAAAATCCTTATCGCAGGGCAATAATAGAAATAAAGAGGATAGTGGAAGCTCTATGAATTATCGTGTAGAAGGTATTACACATGTTGTTGAAGCTGATCCGCTGGACTTGAGAGTATCGGTGGAGGATAAGCCTGCAAATAAAATCTTATTACCAAACATGGTTACACCGGGATTCATTACTTGGGAAAAAGATTTAACATCCCCTACAAAAAGGCGAGCTGTACCTGTAAGCATTTTAGCCAGTGAAGGGAAAATAATCTGCAACAGGCAACCTCACATTGGCTATGGAGGTTACAGGTATCCGGCTGGGACATTGATTGTTTACAGGAATGGCAGTGTAACTGTAAAATCAATTACTGATTTAAATTATGAAAAAGACGTATGGTTTGCCGTAGGAGGTTGTTCAATCCTCCCAAAGATAAAGATGAGGGAGGAAGGCTTCTGCATAAGAAAAAGTATTGACGGCAAGGTAAGAGATTTTTCGGACATAGGCAGAACGACAACCCGCCCGGTTATCGGTTATAACCCGCAGAAGAATAAAATCATTATTACAGTGCGTCCAAACAGCAATATAGCCCGGGGGAGACAAACACTGATAAACCTCGGTTGCACAATGGGGGTTACACTCGACGGCGGCGGTTCAACAGTATTGAGAGTTAATGGTATCCGGAAATTCAATACGACAAGACAATTATTCAGTGTAATTGCGTGGTAGGCTTCGGTCTACCTTTTTATTACTTTCTTTTATTCGCACACAAACAAAACCTGCAATCTGTGTACAAACCTACATATATTAATACAAAACAGATATTTATATTATATTTCATATATATGAAGGTGAATACCGGCATGGAGCAGAGTAATCCGCCAATGTCATCAGAGAAAGCTTCTTTTGAACTGAATTTAATATCAAAAGAAATATTGGCAGCCATTATCGGTATAATAGGCTATATAATTCTTATTATATCGGCCAAACAGGATATCGCCGAAATACAGCAAAGTCAAAACCGGACAGAACCGCCTGGCGACACTTCGCCAGCTCCCAGAACAGCGGCAACTGCAACCATATTCATTTTTATTACAAGCTTAATGCTAGCTCAGATTGCAGCTGCAAGGCTAAAAGAAAGGCAAATAAATTTGCAACCCGGAAGAACAACCGGTTCAATAATACCAAATATAAATATAGCGGCTGGGACTATGCTGTCTGTATTAGGAAATATATTGAGGGTTATCGGAACTCAGCAAAGAGCTGCTGAGCCCACGGCCAGAGTAACTATAATTTAAGGAATAAGTGCCAGGTCCCGAAGTTATCCAGTTATTTAGGGGCAATGCTCAAATAACTAAATAACTTTGGTGCTTGGGAAACCTCCGAAAAACTCGTAACGTTTGAAAATATGATGTTTATTGGGAATAGAAAATCATTACCTGTTATAAATAAATCCAATAGAACAAATTTATGAGCTTCATATTTTTAAATTGCCAGTTTTGTTTTTTAATGTGTAGTTTTTCGGAGCCTTCCTTGGCACTTTAAATTTGATAAAAAACGCAATGGTGTACAAATGCTGGATTTTACACAGTATATGCTTTAATAATGACATAACATGAAAATTTTGCAGAGTAACTACTGAAACTGAAAGTGGGAACAATGTTCTTTGAAAACCCCAAAAATACGGTATTAAAAAATCAGATAGGCAATGCACATATTTATGTTCAGAAGAATAACCTATTAATGAATAAATTTTATTAATGGGGGCATTTGTGTGGAATACTATGTTAGAGTTGAGCCCAATGTGAAAATTTACATAGAGGATCCTAATCCAGACGGCAGGAAGACAATCTTGTTTTTACATGGTTGGCCTGGAAGTCATAAGCTATTTGAATATCAGTTTGATCAGCTTCCTAAAATAGGATACAGATGCATCGGAATAGATACCAGAGGATTCGGTAATTCAGATAAGCCTTATTGGGGTTACGATTACAATCAGTTGTCAGACGATGTCAGATGTGTGGTTGATGCATTAAAATTACAAGATTTTACGCTGGCAGGACATTCAACCGGAGGAGCTATAGCTATTCGATACATGGCCCGCCATAAAGGACACGGAGTATCTAAACTTGCTCTTTTTGCAGCAGCGGCTCCTAGTCTTATCAAGCGCCCAAATTTCCCATATGGTTTGGAAAAAGAAGATGTAATTAAAATTATTCAGGGAACATACACTGATCGTCCTAAAATGCTGAGAGATTTCGGCGATATATTTTTCTTTCAGCATATAACCGAACCATTCTCTGATTGGTTTTTTCAATTGGGATTAGAGGCAGCAGGGTGGGCAACTGCGGCCATTGCAAATACTTGGATAGATGAAGTACTTTTTTCTGATCTGGAAACAATAAATGTTCCAACTTTAATTATCCATGGTATTCATGACAAAGTTGTTCCATTCCCACTTGCTGAAGTACAAAAACAAGGTATTAAAAATTCAAAACTTATACCATTTAAATACAGCGGTCATGGGTCGTTCTATGACCAGCGTAACGAATTTAACGAGGAATTAGTGAGATTTATTGAAGAATAAAGTTTTTGCAACGAAAGCAGTAGAGACGGTTCTTTTTGCTTGAAATATCAAAAGCAAAAAGAACCGTCTCTACTGCTTTTCCCAAATATGGATACCGATCATAAAGAATAAGAAGTAATGACAATTGCCAGCTAACGGAGTCAATGAACCGTCCCTTTCGATTTTAAGTAACTTGACGTGATTGAGTAAAAGCTGAATAGTTGAGTATAATATCCTATGATGCTAA
>CAZUGK010000142.1:5012-11125 GCA_964619815.1 uncultured Clostridiaceae bacterium
AGGATATTATTGTATTGAACTGCAGAAAGGGTTGGTGAGAACTGTGAATAAAGAGATATGGCTTGCCGGGGGATGCTTCTGGGGTGTGGAGGAATATTTTTCCCGTATAGACGGAGTAGTGGAGACCTCTGTCGGATACGCCAACGGGAAGAGCGAGAACCCGTCCTATCATGACCTTCATGACACTGGGCATGCAGAGACGGTGCATGTAGTTTACGATACTGAGAAAATAAGCTTGAAGGAGATACTGGAGCATTTTTTCAGAATCATTGATCCCACAAGCAGGAACAGGCAGGGGTATGACGTCGGCACCCAGTACAGGTCAGGCATTTATTATTCGGATGAAAGGGATAAGAAAATAATAGAGCAGGTAATTGCCGGAGAACAGCAGAAGTATAAGGCGCCTATCGTTACAGAGGTTGAAAAGCTGAAGCATTATTATCCTGCTGAGGAGTATCACCAGGATTATCTGAAAAAGAATCCCAACGGCTATTGTCATATTGATTTCTCAGGCTTGAAAGCTGTATCAAGGCCAAAGGTGGACCCGGCATTATATGATAAACCCTCCCGGGAGGAACTCAAAAAATCCCTGTCGGATATTCAGTACAGCGTTACTCAGGAGAATGCTACAGAGCGGCCTTTCTCAAATGAATACTGGGATAACCGCAAAGCGGGAATTTATGTTGATGTAGTTACCGGGGAGCCGCTGTTCCTTTCAAGCGATAAATATGATTCGGGCTGCGGATGGCCCAGCTTCACCCGCCCTATTGACCAGACGGTTATTACAAAAAAAGAAGACAGAAGTCATTTCATGCTGCGTACAGAAGTGAGGAGCCGCGCGGGCGACAGCCATTTGGGGCATGTCTTTGATGACGGCCCTGAAGAAAAAGGCGGGCTAAGATACTGCATAAACAGTGCGTCTCTAAGATTTATCCCTGTTGAGAAAATGGAAGAAGAGGGATATGGGGGCTTTATAAGTTATGTAAATTAAATGTCTGGTAGTTTGAATTTATGATTCAGAAACCTTGAATTTTCAAGGTTTTTTGTTTTTTGGGGTAATAATGACAGCTTAGTCACCTCCTTGTCCATAATGCATATAGTATTATAGGAGCAAAAAATTTAATTAAGGAGTTGGAAATATGGCTGTTAGACACTATGTTTTGCTTGCAACAGACGGTTCTACAAATCTTAGTCGGGAAAATGTTCCTTGCACTCCTCCTGATCCTCTCCAGGATGTATATATTTTTGGCTTTGTCGGGGGGCTTTTTATGGTAGACGAGAAAATTGTTAACCCTGACCTGGACTGGAAAAATTCTGATAATTGGTCAAAAATGCAGGATATGATCAGCTCTGCAACACTTCCTTCACCGATTATCTGGGCAGAAGTAGGAGATTACTTGTATATTACTCTGATCAACCTTGGAATGCCTGTTTCAAAACTTACGGACCCCCATACGGTGCACATGCACGGAGCACATGTTGCAACACAGTTGGATGGTTTCCCTGAAGCTTCCTTTGGTGTTCCTATGTGGATGGACTTCAGCGCACCTCCCCCGGTAGCCACTTACTTCTTTATGCCTGAAAGTCCCGGCACTTTGATGTATCACTGCCATGTAGAAGCGTCCGAGCACGTTCAGATGGGCATGTACGGAGCGTTGATAGTTTATCCGTCTAAAAAGAGTCTTTGCAGGGCGGGAATAACTCAGGATAAAAAGGGTAACTGGAGGCTCAACGGTAAAAAACTTCAGCATATACCTAAGACAGCAACAAATAGGAACTTTGCGTACAATAATGCAAATGCATTCTTCGATAAGGAATACGTCATGCTGTTATCAGATATTGATTCAGTGTGGCATGATTCTGTAAAACGCGGTGTACCTTTTAAAGCCGCCGATTATAAACCCGATTTCTGGCTTGTTAACGGACGGGTCTTCCCCGACACACTGCTGCCGCACCCCCAGACACCCATGGCCGGCAGTGATCCTGATCTTGCGCAGATAAACTATGAATCTTATGTTCATGTCAATACGGGACAAAAATTCCTTTTAAGAATGATTAATCTCGGGTATCAGCCTGTTCCATGGCATATTCACGGATGGCATTTTACTATAGTCGGTAAAGATGCTCACCCCAGTCCTTTCCTGAAGATAGCTGAAGCACTTGAACTGAACAGCCATGAAGCGCAGGAAATGGGCTTTACAGTCAACGTGGCATCGGGTGAAACCTATGACCTTCTTCTGACGGCTGATGACAAACGACCGGTTTATAGAGAATATATCGTTAACGGGCATGGTGATGAGTTTCCTTCACTTTGCTCCCAGTTGGAAGCCCTAACGATTGAAAAAGTTCCTGTTGAACCGGTTACATGTCCGGATCCCACAACAGTAAATTACGTCGATATATGTGATGGAACGCAAGGTGTCGATAGGTTCTTCCCTCAGTTTTATCCTATGCACAATCATGACGATTATAAAGTCACAAATACTATCATCAGCGAAAATGCAAGCATATATCCCGGCGGTCAGCTGACATTCATCCAAACTGACGAACCGCTGCCTGACAATCATGATTCATGTTGTCATCAGAATTACAATGATGGAGATTATGATGAAAACTACAATAGCGATGATAGTGTTGATGACGATTCGGTCTTCGAATTTGAATGGTAATGATTTTGGGGAACCTGGTTGAAGCGAGCGAGAATACTATAAAAGAATCTGACAAGGATTGATGAATATAATGGCTAATTTTGTTTTCCAGTGGGTGATATTCAATGAAAATTAAACTCTGGATATATAAAATATGGTATTTGCTGACCTATAAATTAAGAAAAGCAAGAATCACTATAAGAAGTGCGCAGCTAAGCGGTGATGGAAGTCTCGTTGATATAAGATACTGGCTTTCAAGGCCGGATAAGTTACAAGAAAACTTCAATGCTTATCTTATAGATGAAGCTACTAAACAACGGCTTTATCCTGCGTATTTTACGAAATTTGGTACAATTAAAACAAAGCATGGTAAGCACAAAACCAATGGAGTAGTGCTGTTCTATAACCGGGATAATATAATAAAAGCCGGTTCCAAAGTAATACTGGTTTTTGATTCCCATCTTTCAGAGCAAGCTGAAGTATCGTAATCGTGAACAGTTGATTTTTGATTTAACCGGAAAGCGTTCTATGAATGAAAATGACTATATCTTACACCGCACTCGTGTGCAGTGTAAGATTTTCTTTATTACAATACATATAAAATGTATAATGATGCGGAAGTCGGATTTGACCAATCTCCGCATCATTTTTATTTCCGCTTGAAGCTATATTCTTAGTGGCATTTTATTGCTGCTCGCATATTATGTAGTGATGCACATAATTTTGAGAGCAAGAGGCGATATAAATGGATAATGTCAGAGAGCAAGTAGGTGCTCCAAACTTTCCAAACTACCTGAAAAAGTATATCGGGAAAAAAGTTAGTATTGATTTTCTCTTCGGCACCAGTAAATTAGTTCACAAAACCGGTGTTTTAAGGGAAGTCGGACCGGATTTTGTTGCACTGACCAATCCAAACGGAACAATAACCATGGCTGACTTATTTTCTATTAAATTTATTGATATATTAGTCTAAACCAATACTGGGCAATAGGGTTTTAAGTGCCGAAAAAAAGCACCCAATGCAGGGTGCTTTTTTTCGTTTAATGTTCCAGTATTTCTTCAGTCAGGTCTATAAAGGCTCTTAATGCCGCTGAAATCCACTTATCTCTGTGATATATCATTTGTGTAACCAAATTAAAAGGAGTCCCATCCCAATGAAGTTCTGCCAATTGCTTTCTGTTTAGCTCCTCTTCAACAGCAATCCGGGGCAGCAGCGTTATTCCAAGCCCGCTCATCGTCAATTGTTTGATTGCCTGTATACTTCCTGTTTCCATTATGGATTTAGGAGTTACACCGGCATCGTCGAGACTTTTCTGAAAAAGATTGCGGAAACTGCAGCCTCTTTCAGAAACTATTATGGTGTAGTCAGCAATATCTTCCGGATAAACATGTTTTTTGATAGTGAGCGGATGTCCGGGAATGGCTAATAAAACTAAAGGTTCGGGAAGTTCCAGTTCGGCAATGAACTCAGGAGCATTAATTTTCTGGCCCATAATAAAAGCAATATCGACCTGATTTTCTCTTAGCAGTGTCTGGCATTCACTGCAATTTTCCATTTTTAATGTGATTTCTACCGACGGATAACGCTCATGGAATTCTTTGAATAGGCGGGGAAGCCTCACAGCACAGAGCGATTCGGTTGCCCCTATCGTCAAATTCCCCTTTAATATATCTGATGCTGCTAAAGTGTTTTTTGCTTCATCACAAAGTTTGAGTATTTGCTTGGCGTAAACAAGAAGCTTTTCCCCCTCGGGAGTCAATGATATGCTTTTTCCCAATCTTTCAAACAAATGGGTTCCCAGTTCTCTTTCCAACAGTTGTATTTGAGCAGTGACGGCGGATTGTGAATACCCCAGCTGAGTAGCTGCTTTTGTAAAATTACTCAGTTTAGCTACAGCTATAAAGGTATTTAATTGACGAAACTCCATCTATACACCTCAAAATCAATCAATTTTTTTAATTGTTACCATAAAAACTATCAATTTTACTAATCGTTATTATCATGATATCATAATATTAATAGCTTTTCAAAACAGATAATATTAGATTCAAGGAGGAAACAAAATGGATAGTAATATCACTTGGGTTATGGATCAAAAAATCAAAAGAACCATGGAGAATCTTGAAAAGAACAATATGGAAGCATATTATGTTCCGGATGAAAAGGCTGTAATTGAAAAAATTTCTGAATTTGTGAAAGAAGGAGACACTATTTCCGTAGGAGGATCTATGACTCTTTTTGAAACTGGAGTTATTGATTATTTGAAAAGTGGTAAGTTCAACTACCTGGATAGATATGAAAAAGGATTAACTCCTGAGGATATAAAAGCTATTTTCAGAAAGTGTTTTTCAGCAGATGCTTATTTTACAAGCACTAATGCTGTAACAGAGAACGGAGAGCTGTATAATGTAGATGGTACCGGAAATAGAACTGCCGCTATGATTTATGGCCCCGATAAGGTAATAGTAATTGTGGGTATAAATAAAATTGTAAAAGATGCAGATGAAGCTGTTAAACGCAACAAAGCTTGTTCGGCGCCGGCTAATGCAAAGCGTTTAAATAGAAATACGCCTTGTACAAAAGTGGGTTACTGTATGGAATGCAGCAGTCCGGAAAGAATTTGCAATGACTATGTACTTATAAGAAAACAAGGTCAAAAGGGCAGAATTAAAGTAATAATCGTTGGTAAGGCACTAGGCTACTAAAGCTTTGATGCCTGGTACTTTGAATTGAAACCTTGAATCTTCAAGGTTTTTTTGTTTTTTGCTCCATGTATTTTGCTGCCACATTTTTCATTGACAAAATATAAAAGACACAACATAATATAAATATGCCCCATCCCCCCATATGGGATACGTTGAAGGAGGAGAGAAAATGACAAATTGCCAGGATGTAAAAGCAGTATGCGACAGGCTGTCAAGAATAGAGGGCCATGTGAAAGGTATAAAAAAGATGGTGGAGGAAAGAAGACCCTGTGAGGATATTCTTGTTCAAATTGCCGCAATTGAAGCAGCGATGCACAAGGTTGGGCTGGTTATTCTGGAGGATCATATTTCAGGTTGTGTTATTGATGGAATAAAAGACGGCAAGGAAGAAGAGACGCTGAAAAAATTGAAGTCTGCGCTGGATAAATTTATTTAGTTGAGGGGGAGAAATGATTGGATTTTTGAAATTGACCAGATTTAAAAATGACAGCTAATATAGGGCCGTCATTTTAACAGCAATTTCAGGAATATTCCTGGTTCTAAGCTGGTTCAGGATGCTGGAGGGGGTTCTGCCCTTTGATGCGGCCTGGGTAAGTATTGTAATTAGCGGGGCACCAATTCTTAAAGGTGCGGCAATCGGCCTTTTCAAGAGGTTTGATATAAAGGCCGGTGTGTTAGTAAGTATTGCACTTATCGCTGCGGTATTAATCGGGGAATATTTTGCAGCCGGCGAAGTTGCCTTCATAATGATGGTTGGAG
>CAZUGK010000143.1:0-11100 GCA_964619815.1 uncultured Clostridiaceae bacterium
TGGTGGACAAAAGTTCCCGTCTATTGCCGGACAGGATGAGGCGGCAGTAACAGTAATTTAGCTTTCGCTTGAATAATGCTTTACTTTTGATTAAATAGTGTTTACTTTTGTTTGACTAGTGTTATAATATAGGTAAAGGCAATCGGACCGCAAGGTGCGGTTGCCCATTACGTAAAAATTAGCTCTTTAACCGTCCTGGTTCCAGCAGGGCGGTTATTTCTTTATTCTGAAATTCAGAATCGCTATGATCAACATTCCGAATGCTACCATCAAAGACAGCACTTGATATGTATCTATCATAAGCAACCACCTCCCTTACGGGATAGTGGCAACCGCTACCTGCTACCGATTACCTGTCCATATCGTATCATAAAAAGAGGCTTCCTGCAATGTAAAGAAATCTTGAATTCTGACAGTTTTCTCTTTGTTATCGTGGGGATTATTTGGGGATTAGAGTTAAAAATAATCCCCCAAAATTACTATAAATTGCTTCAAATTCAAAACGAAAAATCTAATGTTTTCAAGGGTTGCACCAGTTTACCATAAGTTAAGAAAGTGATGTCTAATATTCAGTATCAGATACTTGACAGGGTATCTTTCTGTCTGATAATATTAGGTCGTACGTACGAACAAAAGTTAGGAGATAGTGCAATGGAAAAAAATAAGGAGAATATCTCTCAGAAAATTCTTATGTCCGCCTTTGAGTGTTTATCAACAAGGGGTTATGCAAATGTATCTATGCGGGATATAGCAGCGGAAGCCGGTGTCGCTCTGAGCCAGTTGACTTATTATTACAAGAATAAAGATGGACTATTTACAGAAGTGATTAATATGATGATGCATCAGTATCTGCAGGAAATAGAAAATAAACTGATGTCTGCAAAAGACTGTAAAGGAAAGATCACCTTACTTACTAAATACTTCAAAGAATTAATCAAGGAAAAACCGAATTTATTAAGGCTTTTTATTGACTTTACCGCTCAGGCCCTATGGCACCCCTCTTTCAGAGAACAACTCAATGGTCTTTTTGAGAGTATAACGAAGCTGATTGAGAAAAACATACTATCAGATGAAATTATCCGAGAAATTGGCAGCGGATTTCAAGAATATTCATCGAAGTCTATAGCAAAACTAATATTAGGCACACTTTATGGAACTTCCATTCAAACCATGCTAGGTTCCGATAAAGAGGACGCTTTTGAATCGCTGCAACTTGCAGAAATCATATTTAGTTAAAAGGAGAGTTGAAATATGGCAGATTTATTTGGGAAATCCATTAACTTAGGGCTGGGACTTTTTGCATACACAAGAGAGCGGATTGAGGAATTTGTAGATGAGATGGTAACCAAGGGCGAGCTTGAGAAAAAAGATGCACGCCAATTCGCAGTAGAGCTTGTGAAAAAGGGCGAAGAACAGCGAGAGGAATTGCAGAAGATCATTCATGACGAGGTCGCAAAGGTGCTGGAGCATACGAATGTGGCTGTAAAAGAAGATATTGCAACAAAGGACGAAATCAGGGAGATTGTTGGGGAACAAATCAGAGAGGTCCTTAAAGAGTACGATTTATCGAAAAAAGAACCGAAATGATTGAGGCCTTGGTTTAAGGCGGCTTGCCAATCCATCCGCGTACTTTAGAATATGCTGTAGATTACGGAATGGAGCTGATATTGTGGCATACAGGCGTATACATGCAAAAAGATACAAAGAGATACTTTCCGTATTTTCGAAATACGGATTTGGAATTATACTTGGACAGCTTGGACTGGCCAAGCCTCTTAGATTTAAAAAGAAAGACTCAAATATAGATACGCAGTTGCAAAATCAGAAACTTCAGCGAGGAAAAAGGCTAAAGCTGGCCTTGGAGGAGTTAGGGCCGACTTTTATTAAATTAGGACAGATTTTAAGCACAAGATCTGATATTCTGCCGGCTGATGTGACGGATGAGCTTAAATTACTTCAGGACTCGGTTCAGCCTTTCGCATTTTCCGAGGTCAGAACAGTGATTGAAAGTGAGTTCAAGGATACTCTTGAAAATATCTACAAAGAGTTTGACGAAAATCCTCTGGCTGCCGCGTCCATATCTCAGGTTCATCGTGCTAAGCTGGTTTCCGGAAAAGAAGTCGCGGTAAAAATTCTGCGGCCGGGAATAGAAAGCTTGATTGAAATTGATCTTCAAATATTAAAAAGTCTGGTACAGTTTATTGACCGGCATACCCAATATGGACAATTCTATGACTTCATAGGAATGGTGTCGGAATTTGAAAGCACCTTATGTAATGAACTGGATTTTACAAAGGAAGGGGAAAATGCAGATACTTTCCGGACAAATTTTATTCAGGATGAAGGAATAACGGTTCCGCAGATTAAATGGATTTATACTACAAAACGTGTTCTCACTATGGAATATATTAATGGAGCCAAGGTTAGTGACCATGAGGTTTTGAAGCAGTGGAACATCGATAGGGGAGAACTGGCTGAGAGGCTTGCGACCTCCATATGCAAGCAAATATTACGGGACGGTTTTTTTCATGCAGATTCCCATCAGTGAAATATTCAAGTTCTGCGGTATGGGACAATCGTGTTCCTGGACATGGGGATGGTAGGACAACTTAATGAATCCCGTAAGCAGATGATATGCCGCTTTTTTATCGGTATCGCCTCAAAGGATAGCAGGATGGTTGTACAGTCCATTGTTGACATGGACAGTATGCCTGAACGCAGTAATATAAAAAGGTTTGAAAAAGATATAGACAGGATCATAGAAAAATATCTGACTATGCCCATGAGCGAAATCAGAGTAGAGGAATTGCTTTATGAGACCTTTCGTACTGCGTATGCCAATCACATAAAAATACCTCGTGAATTTGCCTTGCTGTCAAAAACATTGGGTACCCTTCAGGGACTGCTGGAAAAGTTGGAGCCGGACTTAAATTCCCTTGTCATTGCCAAGCCAATCGCCAAAAAGCTGCTGCGCCAATCCTTTACGGCAGAAAGGACAGGCGACGAAATCAAAAAAAGCCTGTTGAACTATGGGAGACTTTTCAATAAGCTGCCGATACTCGATCTGATGGGCAAGCTTGAGGATGACGATTTTAGCATTCAATTTGAGCTCAAAGAATCCGATAAGCTGCAAAGACGGTTTGAAAGAATATTTAACAGGATTTCTTTTAGTGTGGTGTTACTTGCTGTAAGCATAATCATTGCCGGTGTCATTATCGGCTCCGGTTTAAGTGCAGATGCCGGCAGCGAGATATATCTTTTTAATATTACTGTATTGAAAATTGGTCTGTCCATGGCTGGAATCATAGTTTTAGGACTTTTGTCATCCATGTTCCGGTCAGGACGTAAATAATATACGGAAAAGGGGTATTTTCAATGGTAGGTTGGATTATCTCAAAGTTAAAGTTGGAGATAAACTCCACTGTCGATCAAGAATATTTGGATTGTATTTCCGATTTAATTAACCATGAGAAGGTCAGGTTAATGAAAAATTATATACAGCACGGAAATATCAATTGTTTAGAACACAGCCTCTATGTGTCATATAGCAGCTATCTTGTTTGCAGGCAGCTAGGACTTGATTACCGCTCTGCGGCCAGGGGCGGGCTGCTTCATGATTTTTTCCTGTATGACTGGCATGGAGAAAAACCTTACAAGGGGCTTCACGGATTTATACATCCTCGCATTGCCCTACAAAATGCAGACAGATACTTCTGTTTAAACGAAGTGGAAAAGGAGATCATTTGCAGGCATATGTGGCCGATCACCATAGTTCCGCCTAAATACAAGGAAGCCCATATCGTCTCTGTAACGGACAAGTACTGCGCATTGATGGAAATTTCAAAACTAAGCAAAAGAGAGCATGTACGAAGACTTCAAATGTTGTTGCATTACTAAAATTTCTCACAGGAAAGGAATAAAATATGTTCGATATCATCGCGGTTCCAATTATATAAACTCCGATACAAGCATAAATAGTTTTCTTTTGCTGCTGATTCCGATTTTGTCAGCCGTTACATCCTACCTGTCTGTAAAATGCTCAATGCAGGGAACGGTCAAGACAAATGATAATCAAGTACAGGAATCCATGCAGAAAAACATGGCCTTGATTTCTCCTTTGATGAGCGGGTTTATTGCTTTCACTGTGCCTGCCGGACTGGGACTTTACTGGATCATCGGTAATGTTTATCAAGTTGCCCAACAAATGCTCATGAATCAGTTTGTGATTAAAAGCAAATCAGAAACAGAAGATAAAAGGCAAAAGGAAAGGATTAGAGCCAATGCTGACACTCCAGAATTATAAGATTACTCCAAAGCTATTCAAAGCTTTGCATAAAATGTGGCTGCCGTGAATGACCGGCATCAAAAAACAAGTGAGTAATCATTGCATGTTGATATCCATAAAGACAAGGGGGGTGATTCTTGTGTCCGATTCAAACATTACGAAGCTGGCCCTTGCTAATGCTTTAAAGAATCTGATGGTGAAGAAGTCTTTTTCAAAAATTTCTGTAAGTGATATTGTGGATGATTGCGGATTGACCAGACAGTCCTTTTATTATCACTTTAAAGATAAATATGACCTTATGAATTGGATTTATTACACAGAAACGGTACGATTCATGAGCAATTATGATACTGTGGAGCATTGGACGGACGGTTTGAAGGATTTATGTTATTATATGCGGGGAAATAAGGTGTTTTATAGCAATGCACTAAATACAACCGGGCAGAATTCTTTTCCCGAGTATCTGCAAGGCTATATAAGCAATATTTCGATATCTGCAATAGAAAATATGTTGAATATGAATTTCGATCATGAAAAATGGGGGTTTACGGTTGATTTTTTTACAACTGCATTTGTTGGTCTTATCGTAAGGTGGGCCAATAATGGAATGAAAGAAGACCCAACAGAGTATATTGCACAAATCAGAGGTATCTTTGATGGAAGCCTTTTTCATGAATTAGAAAATGAAGCTAACAAAAATAAATACGCATTACACTCAGTATAGAGCAGTTTTTTACCTATGAGTTAAAAATGCAATTATTCACTATCATATATGTTTATTATCACAACTACGCCAATAGCCAGGGCAAACATCCCGGTAACCCCAAAAACCATTGCTCCAATATATAAACAAATCAGCATTGCCAAGGGGCGCAGACCTATCTGCTCCCCTATTATTTTGTTCTAATATGTTGCGGACGACAGTTGTGACTGTGTCATCAACCTATAGCCTTCTCCCTATAAAATATGACATTAATTATTCGTGCAGAGCATACGACTTTTGATTATTTCAAGAAGAGAGTTTTCAAACATGCCTTTTAAATTCTTATATTCAAGGCATATCTTCTCCGCCGAATTTATCACCATATAACCGCCATTGGACAGGATTTCTTCACTTATATGGCAGATGTCGTGAAACAAATCCAACGTTATTAAGGGTTGTCCTTCCTCTCCTCTTTCAGAACACACAAAGTTATATAAATAATCCTTGAACTTGTCTGGAACATTAGCATCCGCAATATAAAAACCAAACTGGTTCCCACGCAGTATTGCGGATTGGATATATCCCGGCGCCGTTATTTCATTGATGTTATCCTCGTTATAGCTGACTTGAAAGCCAAAGAAACAACGGCTTTGCTTTAGGATACGAAAAGCATTGATGCAGTTCTCGCTATTTATATCAGAATCCTCCGCTCGTACGGAAACGACAATGTTATGCACACCATTCATAGATGCGGTACTTTGCTCCGTAATGGAAGTGGGAGCTGTATCCAGAACAAATACACATTCTCCAAAACGTTCCGCTATTTTGCACAGAGCAGCTATGTCTTTTCGTTCCATGGTTCGGAAGATATAGCTGTAAATGCCCAATTCACGCCCCTGATGTATAAAATCCTCCATCTGATTAAAAAAATCAGGGCAGGGCTCTGAAATATCAAAAATCAAAAGCCATGGGACGGGGCAGTTTATTGACGCCTGTTGCCTTTTCAGCTTATTAGCTCCATAGGTCAAACTGGTATATCCCAAATTAATCCCTACTGTCTTGATGGTCTCGTTATCAACGTCGGACACCATTCTGGCTGCCAGCTTGTTGTAAGGATTGTGGGAATTAGAAATGACTTTTTTCGCAGTGTTGAAAAACCATTTCTGATTTTCGCTTCGTGAAAAAAGCAGACCTAAATCAACCAGATTTCTGATACCGCGCTTGGTATCGGTCCGCATATCCTCCATCGCTTTGCTGACCGCTATATGAATCGTTTGCCTCATTAGACGGTGATGCAAATCCAAAATCAATCCACCCCTTCATGTGTTTCTATTTACGATGTGATGCTTTATTTGTTATTTTATCCCGAATTAAATAGATGTTCTATTGACAGATACGCAATAGTGTAAAAAATCTTTACACGCAAAAATACTGTCTAATTACCATACGGTTCTGGCGTGATAAGCTTAATTATACAAATTCGTTTTGGAGGGATCACATCATGAATAGAACAATAAGTTCAATGGGCTTGAAAATTGCGTATACCTATCTGGATTCCAATCCTGATAATAATATTCCCAAAATGATGGATTGGGTGGACCGTTTTGATAAGAATGATGTAATGATAGGACAGCGCACAGCTATTCGAAGGATTATTGAAGATAAGGATAACAATTGGTATAGACTTATCCTTAGTTTATGGGACGACATCGATCCCGGAGTGAGAAAGGCATTTTTCAATAACTTTATTATCAATGCTACGGCGATTGGCTCTCCCAAGCAGCATAAGCTCAGGGAGTCGTATGACTGCAACATCCCGTGGGCGATTCTGATGGACCCTACTTCCGCATGCAATCTGAAATGCACCGGCTGTTGGGCTGCTGATTACGACAATCAACTTTCCATGAGCATTGAAACGCTTGACAGCATCATCCGTCAGGGCAAGGAGATGGGAGTGTATTTTTATCTGTATTCCGGCGGTGAGCCGCTTGTCCGTAAAAAGGATATCATCACTCTCTGCGAAAAGCACAAGGATTGCGTATTTGCCGCTTTTACCAATGCTACGCTGATTGATGAGGATTTTGCAGATGAAATGCTGCGTGTAAAAAACTTCATTCCGGCCATCAGTATTGAAGGTTTTGAGAAAGAAACCGATTCCAGACGCGGCAAAGGCACTTACCAAGCAGTTATCCGGGCAATGGAAATATTAAAGAGGAAAAAACTGGTCTTTGGCACCTCCTGCTGCTACACCCGTTATAATACGGAGATCATCGGAAGCGAGGAATTCTTTGACGATATGATTAGCAGGGGGGCAAAATTCGCATGGTTCTTCACATATATGCCTGTTGGAGTGGATTCTCCTCCCGATCTGCTGGTCACTGCCGAGCAGCGTGAGTTCATGTACCGCCAGATCCGAAAATTCCGCGAAACAAAGCCCTTGTTTACACTGGATTTCTGGAATGACGGCGAGTATGTGGAGGGCTGCATTGCGGGCGGAAGAAAGTATTTGCATGTCAATGCTGCGGGAGATATTGAGCCGTGCGCATTCATACACTACTCAGATTCTAACATCCATCAAAAAACATTGCTGGAAGCTCTGCAATCACCGTTGTTTATGCAATATCATCAAAACCAGCCTTTTAACGAAAACCATCTGCGCCCCTGCCCCCTGCTCGATAATCCGGGACGCCTTTCCGGAATGGTAGAAAAATCCGGTGCGAAATCCACCGATATGATTAGTCCTGAAAACGTTTATGAACTGAGTGCAAAGTGTAAGGATGCGGCTCATAATTGGGCTGTAACGGCCAACCGGCTTTGGAGTGCATCCCATGGCTGCGCAGGCTGTACAGGTAACTGTGAAAGCGTGGAAAATGAACCAGTATCTGCGTTAGCGGAATGAAAAGCGAATACAGCCGGAGGAGATGCTTTACAGTCTGTTTCCCCGGCTGTTTTTATTGAAATGCTTTGAAAAAATGTATGGGGGAGTGATGAAACAAAATGATCGTTGTAACATATTTTTTATGGCTGATTACGTACAGCTTCATTGGATGGGTATATGAATCTATCGTATGCTCCATAGGAGAAAGAAAATTGGTAAACCGAGGCTTCCTGAATGGTCCGGTGTGCCCTGTGTATGGCTTTGGAGCCTTGGTTTCTATTATATTTCTATATCAAAGAATAGATAATGTTTTTCTGCTTTTCTTTGCCGGGATGCTTTTAACCTGCACGGTGGAATATATCACTGCCGTTTTACTTGAAAAATTATTTAATGCGAAGTGGTGGGATTATTCAGATCACCGGTTCAATATCCAGGGGCGTGTATGTCTCTTAGGAGCCGTAGTTTTTGGTGTTATGTCAGTGCTGCTTGTCAAGTATGTTCATCCCATTGTCAGTAGCTTCATTGGCAGAATGCAGGATTGGTCGCTCATTGTGCTGGCTGCTTCTATTTTTATTATTCTGATGCTTGATATATATATTACCGTACGTCACCTCATGAGTCTTAATAACAGACTGGAAGAAATTCAGTCCACATTGGATCGATTCCTTGAGCAATATGCAAACCGTGCTGAAAATCTGAAGGATGTGCTGCTCGATAAATTTGAAGGAAGTGAGTATTACAACGAGAGAATTAGAAAGCTGTTTAATCTTAGCCGGTTTCAGGATATCAGAATCGCTAAAGCATTCCCCCGACTACGGTCTATTAAATATAACGATGCATGGAAAAAACTAAAAGTAATTTTATTAGGGAGATAATAGCATTAATCAAGGGCATGGATTTTATAGCGGGCATCATCGGGTTTATCACGATGGAGCAGTTACTCCCCGCTGGTGTGAATAAAAAAGGCTTCAAAAGAAAAAACCTTGTGACATCAAGGTTTTTTGTGATTTATCAGATCATATTTATAGCATACAGTTGCTTCAACCTGTTTGAAGCCTTCATCGATATATAAGGCTTTTGCCCTCTCATTCTCTGCATTTACACTGAGAAGTGTCTTTTCATATGCCTTTTCTTTGGCAAATTTCAGTGATGCTCTGAGCAAGCTTCTTCCCAGGCCCCTTCCCTGGTATTCCGGTATTATGGCAAGAGGTTCTATGACCATTATCGGAGCACCTTCATAATCGTCCATGGTACCCCTAACCATTCCTACGGGTCTTTCCTTATGGTACAGTATCATTGCACCGCCTTCTATGTGGTCTACGCCCGACATCATCTTTGCTATCATTTCCGGTGTACGGGGTGTTTCACTTCCCTTCAGCTTTGCAAAGCTTGTATTTCTAATCTCACACCAGGCTTCTTCATCACTTCCCAGTCTGAAGGATCTGACTTCATAATCCTCTGGAAAGTTTGGCTCCGGGACCTCCGAGACCTCTCTAAGGAGTAGGTAGGAATATCTCTCAACATTAAAATTCACGCCTTCAATAAACCCAATCAGTTTTTTGTTCACAATCGGTATATGCACAAAAATCATGTCCAAGCCCTCTGCATGCTTTAGAATAGCTTGGAGCAGCATATTATAGCAATTAACATCCTCCGTTTCAGAATGAAATATTCTAAAGCGCCCCTTTTTCCCTCTCCTATAATAATCATCAATTATTAGTGAAGCTGCTGCTATTATTTGTTCTTGTTGATCAGTGATTATATAGGTAGGATTTTCTTCATTTGGTTCAAAGTCTTTCAAGTCTTCTTCTTCATGCAGAAATGTATCATCAACCTCCGGCTTATGTTTCCTGCAGTACTCTTTAAAATCTTCGATTCTCTCTTTTCTCAATGCTTCAACCTTCATATTTCATCCCCATCCTTTATCAATAATAATTTGTTTTTGTTTCATACGCCCATAAACCTTCGATTACAAATAAATTCTTATCTTCAATGCTTCTATTCTTTATTATGTCATTCATGATTCTTATCAAAGGCTCTTTGCTGCTGACATGCCTTATTCCGGTTAGTTGTCTGTACAGTTGATCCATCCCCGGTTCCATTCTGATACCTCAACCATTTCATTTACAATACGCATTATGCTATACATTATTCTAATATCTTAATACACTGAACAAAAGATAATAAACACTTCTATATCATTTTATACATAAAAAAGCTACCACTCATATTACAAGTGATAGCTTAAGACCTATTTATCCGAATATATGATTTTTTTAATGCTTTCAACAGAAAGAAAAAACTCTTCTGCCAAATTCATAATTGCATATCCGCTTTTGTACTTGCTTCGTATAGCTTCATTCCTACTGCGTATATACTCCCTGCTCCCTGAGTTTTCTCCCCATTTCTTTCTTTTTTCTGGTTGGGATGGAATATATAAATATTCACCCTGAATATACTTTTGAATTTCTCTAACCAGATTATCCGGTAAAATTGTTTCTGCTTTTACATATCTCACAAAGCTCAGCTCCTTAAATTTATAATTTAAATTAAGGAAGCAAAGCCTGCAAAGGTATGAATTATTTGTAAAGGCGACTAGAATACTTACCTCTGTGCAAATTGTCGCCGTATGCCATACCTACAGACTTTGCACAGAGTATTGTGAGCATTTCCCGATCGATGAGATTATTGTACATATTATCACACTCCTAACATGTATCTTATACTATAAAATAATATCATAACCCAAAATAGTTGTAAATTTTTTCTAGCATTTTCATGTTTATTTAATAGACATAGCCTATTAACCTGTTTTTTCTGGCTATTCCATTATTGACCCGCAGAGGAAAACTCTTTTTCGTATGCGCCACCACAATATTTGCAAACTAAATGTAGGAATACCAGGGCATATCTAAAATACTAGTACGGAGGTGCAATATGAAAAGGTGTAAATTTATAGTTGTCATACTTTCTCTTATACTCATTGCGACAACTAGCTTGACCGGCTGTAATGCAAAGGATAAGCTGGAGCTTCTTAATGCTTTGGAGAAATCTGCAAAGATGAACTCCTGGGAAAGCCATAGCCAAATCCGGTTTACAAACGTAACCTTTGACACAAATATAGAGGATTTGCTTCTACTTCAAGCCTTTATCCCTTTATTAGACAATCTGGGCTTCGAAGTACATCAAAAAGTCAACCAGAACAGCCAGAGAACCAAAGCAACAATGCAGACT
>CAZUGK010000144.1:0-11056 GCA_964619815.1 uncultured Clostridiaceae bacterium
TGCCTATACCTACGTTGTCACCCATGATCTCCCCTACAAGACCCTGAAAGTTGTTGATAAGGCGGTCATAAACAACAAGTTCAACTCCTGCATCGATGATACTCTGGGCTGCACTTCGAAGGGCTTCACCCTCCATAGGCCACAGCATGATAAGGTCGACATCTTTGCCTGCCAGCAGGTTCTCGATTGAGGTAATCTGGTTGGAAGCCTCAAGGCCGTCCTTTACAACAATCTCCAGACCGTCATACTTCTTCATCAACGCTTCAGCTTCCATCTTGGCATGAGCAACACTCTCACCTGTGAAGCCATGGTCGCCGGAAGGAATGACAACACCGATCTTGAAGGACTTGGCTTCAGGAGCGGCAGTGGCTGCAGGAGCTGTTGGTGTAGCAGACTGTTCTGGCTTGGGGGCGGGAGTATTAGCTGCACAAGCTGCCAATGAAAAAACCAGGACTAAAACCAGAATCAGGGACAATACTTTTTTCATTTTTTCTCCTCCTTATTTAACTCTTTATTGATAAAAGACAATACTCTTTTGCCTCTTTATCCGATGTAGAGCATTTCGCGAAAAACATTTTTATATAACCGATTCAGGTTTATAAGCCTCTCAGCAGGGTTAATATATCTGATAGCTTTGTAGTCCCTGTTACCCTGATTTGCTTTATCACTATACTTGATGCCGCATTGCCAACTAACGCTGCTTCTTCGAAGCCGGCGCCCTTTGTCAGTGCAAATACCGCAGCGGCATTATAGGCATCCCCTGCACCTACAATATCCAGGGGTCCCTCGACAGGGAACGCGGGAATCTTGTGAGGTTGACCGTCAAATACGATGCTTCCGTATTCTCCCAAGGTCACATATATAGGTTTGTTGTTTTTTTTATATAAAAGTGCTGCATATTCCACTGCCGTATCAGCATCTACTCTGCCTGCACCCACACCGAATATCCTTGCGAGTTCCTTTTGATTGCACTTTATAATGCAATTACGGAATTTATCCACATATCCACGTGAGTCTGCATAGAACATGACTTTATTGTGTTTTTCGGCCAAACTCCCCACTGCATCCCGGACATACGAAGTCACCGCGGCAAGATCTTCCTCCTCATACTGGTCGCATATGATTACTGCATCGCTTAAGCCAACCGCCTTTTCCAGGTTTCCAATGAGCTCTTGCTGCAATGGAACCGGTGTTTTTGTAAAATTCCTGATATCAAGCCTGTTGATCTCAGCCTCAGAACCCTTCCGGCACCGTATAGGTTTTTCATAGGTACAGGTATTGCGTTCATCGGCATGCACCATAAGTTGTGTTTCGGCTCCCACGTTTTTAAGGCACCTTTCCAGTTCATAGCCGTCACCGTCATTACCCAGTATTCCAACGCAGTATACCTTGGCTCCAAGTGCACAGAGATTGTTTGTTATAGTCCCTGCAGCACCCGCATAGAGCTTCTTTTGCACAACCTGGAATGCGGTCAGCCCGGTCTCTACCGACAGCTCATCCCGCGACGCGTCAATAAATAGGTACTTATCCAGGCAGAAGTCTCCGAACACAGTTATAACGGGCTGCTTACCAGCTTTCAGAATTTCGCATATGGCTTTTGTGTTCATATTTCATCTCCATCCTCCATAGCTATCGAAAGCTTGGCTATGCTCGGCAGTGTATCCCTGTGCAGCCCCTGTATATAGTAGCTCCTGCCCCCATCTGCAACTGTACGTGCAAGTATTGTCTTCCACGGGCGGAAATAATAACGCGGGTCTGTTTTGGGAGGAGTGCTGCAGAGGTTATCCTCGGGCATAGGCTGAACGTCCAGCACAGCTGTGGTAAAGTGCCCTATGCTTTCGCCTCGCTGCCTGGCGGCATTTCGTGCCATGGCCAGGGCCTTGAGGTATACCTCAGGTCCTGTCACAGCTGATCCGATATTAAGGAACAAACCATCTTCAAGCTTTGTTATGCTCTGCACATATATGAGAAAATCCTTGTAGGATGCTTCTCCCAGCACCTTGCCGTTTGCATTGGGGTGCTCGTGGATTATATCATTGCCTATACCTATATGTATTGTACAAGGCACTCCAAAATGATAGCCATTTGCCAAAACACTATATTTTTTGTAAGGCAGGTCATTTTCCCAGATATAACGGCCGATAGCCTCCCCTGCGCCGAGTCCGTCCTCAACTCCCTCTTTCAGGATATCGTTTAGCATTCCTGTCTCGCGCCAAAGTCCGAATTGCCCTTCACTTACATATTTGGCCACAGATTCACAGGTCTTCCCTGTCATGGAAAATTCAAAGTCATGTATGCTGCCTGCGCCGTTTGTAGCAAAATGCTTTACAAGACCCCTCTTCATCAGCTCTATCATATACGGGGAACAGCCTGTGCGTATGACATGGGCGCCATACATGAGCAGCGTTGTTGCATTCGCCTGCTTTGCTTCAACCATTGCACTTGCGACTGCCCGTGTCTTCCCGTTGTCCAGAACTGCGGGAGAACTGTCGACAGGTACAAGCACATCCATAAGGTCTACATCATGTATGCGTTCACAGAGTGGCTTAATAACCAGCCTTGATGTATCAAACATTTTAAACGGCATATCCTATCCCCTCCCGCAGATAAACCTCATTAACCTTTCAGTATTTGAAAAATCAGGTATTACACAATCCGCACCGGCTTTCAGGAGCCGCTCCCGCTTCCATTCGTTAATTGAGGTATCCCGCGCGGCTTCGTTTGTAGCCACGGCTACAGCATAACCTCCATACTGTTTGGCAAGCTCTATCTCAACATATCCATCTCCAAAGGCAATCAGCCTGCTGCCCTTTAGCGAATTTTTCTCAATCAGCTCCCTGATCACCAGCTCCTTGGAGCAGGCCGTGCTATTCGCATCTGTTGCGCCATGGATAGATTCAAACATATCCATAATGCCCAGAAGGCGAGCTTCCTCCAGCACATCTGCTTCATCGGTACCGCTTGTGAGATAACATTTTACGCCGATTCCCCCCAGTGCTTTGAGAATGTCCCTTACACCGGGAACAAGGTAATGCTCCGTATATCCCCCTGCACGAAGGGCATCTAGCCTGCCATGTATATGTTCCATCAGCCGCCGCAGATACTCCTTCTTATATTCCAGCGGTTCTCCCGGGACGCCTCCGTATTTTCTTACTTCACTGCAAAGCTGTAAGCACTGGAATATCGTCTGCTTTCCTGTAAGCATGTCGACAAAGTCCCTGACTATCCTCTCTGCTTCCTTAGCTTCCGGTGCTTCCGGACATTTTAGCAGCTCCTCCTTGAAATAGTCATACATAATTGGCTGCCAGCCTTCCCGGAGCAGGCTTACCGTACCGTCAAAGTCAAAAATGGCAAACTCAGGCACATCACCCCCCGGATAACGTACCACCTCAATATCCCATATATTTTTGAGCTTATCGCGAAGGGTACAGACCAATGAATGCACATAAAACATATGAAGGTCCTCTATCTGCTCCATGCTGTATGTAGGAGCTATGAGGCACAGCTTGCATAGTACCTTCATCCTGCCGCCATCGCGGCCTCCGAAGCCTATAACTGTCATGCCCATTTCCCGCGCTGTTTCGCAGGCATTCAGTATGTTTGGTGAATTGCCGCTTCCGCTGAAAACAATAAGAAGATCACCACGGCGTCCCAGTGTCCGGAGCATTATACTATATGCATCCTCATAGCAGAAATCGTTAGAAAGGCAGGTAAGGACAGCATTGGGATCATTCATGCATTGGGCACGGAAGCCTTCTCGTCCACCTGCGCGGCAGCCCTTAATAAGGTCGTTTATAATGTGGCTTGCCGTTGCAGCGGAACCACCGTTGCCCGCAGTAAAGATAACGCTATCCAAATCCTTGGCATGCAGTATCTCATCAGCGATAGCATCCAGCGTGTCGAAATCCGTACTCAACAGTGCTTCGCTTACCTCCCTGGCATATTCTCTTGGCAAGGGTGAACCGTTATAAAAGCTGGCCATATATTCCTCCTTAACTAATCTGATACGACAATATTCCCATTAAATGGTAAGTCCAAGCATTTAGCTATATTAAGTTATGATGGTAATTTCCAAAATATTATTAAAAGTTTTGATAAACTACATATGGTAATAGCACTTTTAATTTCACTTTATAGATGCATAAAAATTTAGGTCATCTGCTTAGTTTATTTCTGGAGTACTGTTCCAAAAAATCAAAAAATACCAATGTGAATTTCTTAAGGCATTGAGATTGCTAACTTGTTAGATCGCAGGAGAACTGGGCTCAAGGTAAAGTGCAATCTGTCAACCATCACTTTGTTAAAACAAACAGCCTCCAGCCTATTATATAGGCTGGAGGCTGAAATTAATTATTGAGCATTTTCCAGAGCTATTTTTACTGCTTCGATTATACCCTTGCTTGTATTGCTTGCACCGGATACAATATCTACTTCCGGTGAATTTGCATTTACGATGTCGTTTGGTATTTTTTCAATTGCTGGATCGCTAATTCCTGATGTTTCTTTACTGCTTAATATCTTTACACTCAAAATAACTTTATCTTTGACAGTTACTTCAACTTTTACCGCATCATTCATTCCTTTGCTTTCGCCTATATATACTCCGTCTTTATATACAGTATCTGCTTTTTTCACTTGTGAATTTTGGTCCTGTGTATCCTCCTTCTGGCTCTGCTGACTGGAGCTATACTTGCTTTCAACTCCCATAGATGCATTGTCTGCAGCAATTTTCCCGGAGTAAATCGCTGTTGCTACAACAGTTCCAGTTGACGGATATTCCTTGTTTACAAAATTACCGATGATTAATTCGCCTGTAGCGTAAAGATTGGGGATTGGTTCATTTTTTGAGTTTAATACTTCTGTATTCTCATTTACCTTCAATCCCTTTATGGTGCCAATTATTGTTGGTCTGACTTCCACAGCATAGAATGGAGCTTTCAATATTGGAGTCATAACTGCATTCTTAATGCCAAATTCGCCATCCTCACCTTTAGCCTTGGCATTATTATATTTATCAACAGTTGCTTTCAGATTGTTTGCATCAACATTTAGACTTTTAGCAAGCTCTTCAATAGAGTCGGCCTTAACACTAAGTCCTTCTGCATTAGCTTTTTCCAGATTTGCAACCAGTTTATCGTCTGAGGAATCAAAAAGTCCATATGCCAGTTTATCCTTAATCTTATTTAACTCTTTATGTACCTCAGCATAATATCTTTTCTCATTAACAAATCTGTTTCCATCCTTATTGACATAAAAAGCAGTCTGTCTGACTAAACTTCCTATATCTCCGACATATCCATAATCCGCATTCATTCCCCAGATTCCAAGTACTCCATCGCCAACCAGCTGGGCATCGGCTTTCAAGGCCATGGTGATTCCATCACCAGTGCTCCCTATCCCGCTGAATGGAACATTATCTATAAATTCTTTATTATATTCGGACATCAACTCTTTGCTTCTGACAAAACCACCGGTTGCAAGAATAGTTTTTTGTGCGATAATATTAGATTTTTTACCATTACTTTCAACTGTAACACCATTTATTTTACCATCTTCAATAATCAAATCTGTCGCTTGTGTATTCATCAAAACTTCAACATTATTCTGTTTTAACAGTTCCTTAAACTTGCTTACCAGTGCCGGACCTTCACCTTCAGTTGTCAGGCACAGGAGTTCGGGGTAGTTTGGGGTACCAGGAGTCAATTTTTCTTTACTAAAAGGTACGCCCAGTTCTATAAGATGATCTATTGTCTCTCCTGATATGTCTATCATCTTTTTCAAAAGGGGCTCATTAAAATTTGCATCCCCTGCTTTTTCCTTGTAGTATTTTAGAAGTTCATCACCGCTCAGACCTTTTCCGGTGCTCTTATTTATTGAGGAACCTACTGACCATAAAAATCCCTTGGACCTTATTGTTGTCCCTCCCAGAGCCGGCATCTTTTCAACCAAAACTACTTTTCCTTTTGAACTTAATTCCAATGCGCTCATTAATCCGGCCGCGCCGCCACCTACTACTACATAATCCGTGATATTTGTGGTGCCAGTCTGTCAACTTGTCAACTTATCAAGAAATTAGCTAACAAGTTGGCAGATTGGCACATAACTTTTGTAAGGCAAAAAATAATATGAGGAGGTATCTAAAACACCTCCTCATAGATATTAGTTGTAAATCACCTTATTGAACATTTTAGAAGATCAGCCCCTTTCATTTATACTAACCGGTCAGGTTAATTATCGCATATAACGGCTTACTTTAACAGGGAAATAATAATTATAAAAATTCTTTCCTACAGAAGCTGCCATCTATTTCCGTGCTGTACGCAGTATTTTCCTGATACTGTCTTCAGATAAGCAGAATATTGATGCAAGCTCTGCTGTTTTAATACCATTTTTATGAGCTTCGCAGATCTCATAATTTCTATTCATTATAACCGTTTTTGCGCCACTGTTTTCACCCCAGCCGGCCCTGTTTTTTTCCTTTTTTGGGATATAAATCAGATTACCTTGAACATATTCTTGCAATTGTTCAAGCAGTTCAGATGGGAGAACCACCTTCCCATTCTTGTAATCCACTAATGAAAACCTCCTTAGCTATGATACTTGTTGTATTCTCACAGACAGACATCTTCATTAATTTCACCCCCTTGGCATAATTTTCCTATACTGTTTCCAATATAGCTATTATATTTTACTATATTTTTCTTTACAAAAGCAACTTAAAGACAACTTTTACTCAGGTTTCCCTGGCACTTATCTAATCTGCGATTAGAATGTACTATTTTTAAATATGTATATAAGTTTACACTTTAAGTATCAACTTTAAGAATTAGGAAAAATTAAATAGTATGTATGTAAAATATTAGTATCACCTTACTATAAAACTAGAGCTTTTCTTTTATGGACAGCTACGATAAAACAAATTTCACACAAGGAGAAATATTTAGATGAGCGTTATCGAAATCCGTAATATTACAAAAGACTATGGAAACGGCAAGGGTGTATTCAATGTCAGTTTTGCTGTGGAAAAGGGAGAGACCCTTGGCTTTCTCGGCCCGAACGGTGCGGGAAAGACGACTACCATTCGCCAGCTTATGGGCTTTATAAAGCCCGATAAGGGCATCGTGTCTATTGGGGGTATGGACTGCTTTGCGCAGGCGGAAAAAATACATAAGACACTTGGCTATCTGCCGGGCGAAATAGCTTTTCCCGATGATATGACAGGAATAGAATTTATCAAGTTTATCGCAGGAATGAGAGAGCTTCATGACCTTACCCGCGCCAAAGAGCTGATGCACCTTTTCGAGCTTGATGCAAACGGTAAGATAAAAAAAAGGTCAAAAGGAATGAAACAAAAAATCGCAATTATCTGTGCCTTTATGCACGATGCGGATATCCTCGTTTTAGATGAACCGACAAGCGGGCTTGACCCACTGATGCAAAATAAATTTGTCGAGCTTATTTTGGAAGAACAGAAAAAAGGAAAAACAATCCTCATGTCCTCGCATATTTTTGAGGAGATTGAGCGCACCTGCAACAGGGCTGTGATTATCAAGGATGGACATATTGTTGCGGTAGAGGATATGGCAGAACTGCATCAAAACAAAGCAAAAAACTTTCAAATAACCTTTCGCAATGACCAGGATGCAGAAGCATTTTCTACTTCCTGGTCCAATTGCAGTGTGAATGGAAGTGTTGCATCGGTAGCAACCAATCAAACAGATAGACTAGTAAAGACATTAAGTGCATTTACGGTAGTCGATATAAATATTCGTACGCAGACATTAGAGGAACTGTTTATGCATTTTTACGGAGGTGATAGAGATGTTAAATAAAACCCTGCTTAAGAAAGAAATAAAATCGAATTATAAAGCATTGCTTATATTTATGGCGGTACTAACCCTATACAGCTCAATGATAGTCAGCATGTTTGACCCAAAGCTCGGTGAGAGCTTAACGATGATGATGGAAAGTATGCCTGGAATATTTGCAGCAGTTGGTATGAGCAATCCCGGCTCAACCCTAATCGAATTTCTGGTAAACTATCTTTATGGCTTTTTGTTCATAGTTTTTCCGCTTATTTTCATCATCATCACATCGAACAAATTAGTTGCACTATATATAGACAGGGGTTCTATGGCATATCTTTTGGCAACACCCAATAAACGGAGAAAAATCGTATCTACACAGGCGTTTGTGCTGTTGCTCGGCATATTAGCTTTAACCGTCTATGTCACAATGTTATGCATCGGAGCAAGCGAAGCAATGTTTCCAGGAGAGCTTGACATCAGCAAATTTATATTACTCAATGTCGGACTGTACGGCTTGCTGGTATTTCTTGCGGGAGTGTGCTTTTGCGCCTCTTGTATTTTCAACGATTCCAAAGGAGCAATCGGCATTGGAGCAGGACTTGCTATTGCATTTTTGCTGATACAAATGGTGTTTCAGGTCGGCAAAAAATTTGAATTTCTAAAATATTTTACGCCAATGACCTTGTTTGATGCAGATGGAATCATAGCCGGCGAAGCAAGGGCAGTTGGTATGTTCTGTATTTTGTATGCTGCCGGAATTGTATTGTTTATAATAGGCATTGAAGTCTTTTGTAAGCGGGATATATCGGTTTAACCATGCAAGCTTATGAGCAAACTCCACATTGCCAAAGGATTGTAGGCAGATAAAGAAACAGCCACGGACACCCCTTTATGGTATCCGTAGCTGTTTCTGAAATATAGGTGCTTACGCTTTTCTATTGAGCTTTTTCCAGAACCATCTTTACTGCTTCGATTATCGCTTTGCTTGTGTTGGTTGCACCAGATACAATATCTACTTCCGGTGAATTTGCATTTACGATGTCATTTGGTATTTTTTCAAAAGCCGGATCACTAATTTCTGATATTTCCTTGCTGTTTAATATCTTCACACCCGAAATAACATTAAATCACGGTGCCAAGTACAGTAAACTGTTCTGATTGTGTCCAAATTGTGCCCAGGATTTTTATTCATCCATATTTCTGATTACATCTTGAACTTGCTTTATAAGTTCATCCTTATTAGGAATGTAGTATACATATTTTGAAGCAAATATTTGGTTTTCAAGTCCTCCCAAAGCATATTCTGCCACTATTTCTGAGGTATCTGCACAAAGTATTATACCGATAGGCTTATCATCCCCTTCGTCATTCACTTCATTGGCATAATAATTTACATACATATTCATCTGTCCAATGTTTTCAGGTTTTGAACTACCCATTTTTAGTCAATCAGTACATATGCTTTTAATATTTTACGGAATTAATTTTAAGTACATATAATATGCCTCCAACTCCAGTTATTAGAGAAAACATCGATTACTTTATCCTCGAAATAAAAAAAATGCGATTACTTATGTACCTTAAGCAAGCATTTGATGAAAGTAACATACAAAAGATGAGGGACAATTGTTCTAAGCTATCACAACTATCAGGTATGGACTATATAAAGGAAATAATAGAAAAAATGAATACAAATGACATCAATCTGTTAAAACCCCTAGTAGGAAATGTAATTTCAAGCATTATCAACCCTAATCTATCAAATGCTAACCCCATTATAATATATGATACAGAGAGTAACCTTTTCTCTAGCATAAAGGGCTGGTCTTGTAATTCGCTATTAACAGCAATGTATGTAATGATTTACCTAGACTTTGCACAAGGCACGAAAAATAGAAAATGCGAGAATGTTACATGTGATAAATGGTTTCCTATATATGCAAATGATGAACGTAAAATATACTGTGATTTAAAATGCGCACAAGCGCAGGCTTCAAGAGAGTATAGACTAAGGAAAAAAAATAGAGATAGTGGAGGTAAAAAATAACATGGCTTCCATTGAAAAGAGAAGCGAAAACTCATATAGAATAACAGTCAGTGCCGGTTATGACGGTCAAGGCAAGCAAATCAAAAAGCAAAAAACCATTAAACTAGATTCTAACCTTACCGAGAAGCAGAAAGAGAAGGAGCTGGAGCGGCAAGCTATCTTATTTCAAGAAGAAGTTGAGCGAGGCACATACTTAGATGCGGACAAACTCACATTTGGACAGTTTATAGAAAAGTGGCTTAAAGATTATGCGGAGCCTA
Organism: uncultured Clostridiaceae bacterium; assembly: GCA_964619815.1. Lineage (GTDB taxonomy): Bacteria > Bacillota > Clostridia > Lutisporales > Lutisporaceae > BRH-c25. Next base: position 10,116 of record CAZUGK010000144.1, read on the forward strand.
ACCTGGCCCCTAAAACCTTATATCGATATAAAGAGCTATTAGATACCCGAATAATACCGGCACTGGGACACATTAAACTGTCAAAGCTTCAACCGCCACACCTTACATCTTTTTATAACAACCTTAGAGAAGATGGCATCAGAACGGATGGCAAATATATTGCTAAGCCAGAACTGCAAACTCTACTAAGTGATAAGGGACTTTTATCTACAGATATAGCTCAGTTATCCGGTATAAGTGATAGAACATTAAATAGTATGCTATCCGGAAAATCTATATCTCACAACACCGCTCAATCTGTAGCAAAAGCTCTTGATGTAAAGCTCAACAGTATATTTTCACTAAATAGTGAACCCGGAGGCCTGTCAGAAAGAACGGTTTTACATCATCATAGGCTAATAAGCTCTATACTAACAGCTGCAGTGCAGTGGCAGCTTATACTGATTAATCCGGCAACTAGGGTGAAACCTCCTGATCCTGAAAAGGCAGAAGCCAAGCATTTTGATGAAGCACAAACAGATTATATTCTTCAATTGATGGAAACGGAGCCCTTCAAATATCGAACTATGATTAATCTAGCTGTATATGGTGGTATGCGTTTAGGAGAGCTTGCCGGCTTAGAATGGGCTGATGTTGATATGGAAAATAATCTTTTAAGGATTCAGCAGGCTGGGCAATACATCCCAACTGAAGGTGTATATACAAAATCTCCAAAGAATGAAAGCAGTAAGCGCATAATATCCCTTCCAGGTACAGTAATCAGCTTGCTAAGACAATATAAACTATGGCAGAACGGGCAGAAAGCAAAACTAGGTGATGATCTTTGGGTAGATAGCGGCCATATCTTTACGAAGTGGAACGGAGAGCCGATGTTCCCGGATACCCCCTCGAAATGGTTTCACAAATTTATCAAGCGACACAATGACAGAATAGAAAAAGAT
>CAZUGK010000145.1:0-9132 GCA_964619815.1 uncultured Clostridiaceae bacterium
GAAAATACGTTAAGCTCCAGCGCAGATTACCTTCAAGGGTCCGCCTCTGCTCAGCTGCCCCGATTTTCCTTCGTGAAGCCTCCAGCCTGGTTATTTTACCGGAGTCTATATTGATCAGCGGCTTGCTGTGATAGCTGCCGCCAATCCTCAGGCTTGCATTATATTTCTCTACACTGCATTGTATCACAGGTGAAACATATTTTATCTGCTCATCGCTTCCATACTTGAACAATATCTCCTGAAGCTCCTCAACCAGCACCCGTACATCGGGGTGTGCACCACGGAGCAGTGCCTCTTTATAAACTTCTTTGATAAGAGGTATGGTTATCTCATTACCCTGAATTAAAAAAGCATCCCCCGCTTTTATTGAAAGAGAGTAATCTACCAGCACCCTGGCTAATTTATTGAGTCTTTCATCGACCAAAACACATAACCCCCACAAAATAAATTAAAATGCTACAGGAATATTATATCACATAAAATGGAAATAGAAATGTAAAGAAGTTCTAATTCTTTCTTGAGTAACTGGAATAAAATAAAAAAGGATTGTGCCCTTAGATCATACTAAAGAGACAGCTCTTGATATATAAATAGTTTTAAGATTAGCAGCAATTCTATATTTTTACAAAAATATTTAATAAAAAGAAGACTGCTAAGCTAATTGCAATTCCAATAATTTTAAAGTTGCTGCCAAATATGCCTATTTTTTTCTCTTCACAATGCAAATATAGGATTTTGCATATATAAGCATATGAGCATAAAGTAAAAAATAGCAGAAACAGTTCTAATATAATACTTACATTATCGCGGTTTCTGAAAGTATTAACAAACATCTTTATCATCCATGCAAAAAAACCTATTATTACAAAACTGGGGATAGCCCCATATTTCTTCTGCAGATTATGCTTATACTTACCAGTGATATTATCATTATTCACAGAATCACTCCTTTTTTAAAAAAATATAGCCAGATAATGTAATTATATTAAAGTTTAACTCTGGATATGTATCCCAAGCCCAGTCAAAAAGACCTCCGGGACCTGCATCATAGTCTTTCAGAAATACTACTACATTCTAATCTGTTCTATAAATGCTTTATCGTTAATTAGCTCAGATGCTTCCTTTAAAGCTTCGATAACAGACTTAACATAGGCTTTATCGAGGTCGGTTTTTTTAGCTATTTTAGTTGCATCAAGCTTATCAAAGTTGTAACTTCCGTCAGAGTTCTTTTCTTCATTGCTATATCAACTTATCCTAAATATACCATATAGTTACATAATTTTTATAAGTTATATGTGAATAGCTTGTTTATTTATATAAAAGTTTAGCACTAACCTTGTTCTTTACAAATAACCGCTTGAATATCATAAAATAAGCGGCGGTTTCCCGCAGCCTAGCCAGTATATACGGGGGTGTATGAGTTTGAAGCTATACATAATTGACAGGAAAAAGGCTGCCAGATATATGCTAAAGTTCGTGTGGGTTCTGGTATTGCTGATAAGCATAGGATTTATAAGCAAGAACACTACAGCGGCTTTTTCCATTCCTATAAGGAGCGTTGTTGTTGTTATTGACGCAGGTCACGGGGGAAGAGACCCGGGAGCATCGGGACGGAGCGGGTTAACCGAAGAGGAGGTCAATCTTGAGATTGCTCTGAAGCTCAGAAGACTCATAGAACAGGGCGGAGGCACAGCAATTATGATAAGGGAAGATGACTCTGGGCTATATACTGAAGGGGGAAACGGACAAGAAACCAGGAAGAGTGAAGATCTCAGAAATAGGCATACCCTTATCAACAGCTGCGGGGCTGACATCCTAATTAGCATACATTTGAACAGCTTTCCACAGTCCCAATATTATGGAGCTCAGACCTTCTATATGAAGGATGACGATAAATCAAGAAAGCTGGCAGAAAGTATCCAGAACGAGCTCATAAAGGTTCTGAACAGAGGAAACGACAGAAAGGCAAAATCCACTGACTCTGTATATATCCTGAAAAACAACAGCATGCCGGGAGCACTTGTAGAATGCGGCTTCCTCTCAAACCGTGAAGAGGAGCACCTTCTGGATGACGAGCATTATCAGGAAAAGGTTGCCTGGAGTATATTTGTGGGTATTGTGAAGTATATGGAACAGGAGAAGTAGCCGACATATTTTCAGGAGGACATATGGAAAGTAAGGGGTTAAGACAATATGCGGATGTTCTGTCTGTAACTGTGGCAGTATTCATTCTTGATATATTGCTATATAGCTATTTCGTACAGACAAACACTAACAATGATTTATTCATATTTGTTGATGTTATTATAACCTTTCTAGCTGCTGCAACAGGAAGAAAGCTTGCCGGAACAACAGGGTTTCCCGTATGGAAGGTAAGTTATGCAGCTGGTGAAAGCAGGAAGAGCATTATTGTCTCAATATTGATAGGGATTGGTATTGTAGGTACGAACGCATTTATTATGTGTAATAGCAATATAGATATGATTTACTGGTTAAGCTTTAGCAGCGTATACCAGCCGCTATTCGTATCAATCAGGGCGGCACTGACTGAAGAAACTGTATTCAGGCTTCTGATATTCCCTGGGGTCACCCGGCTGGCAAATAAAATATCAAGGTCAAGCACTGTAAGCATAGTTTCGGGAGCTCTTGCTTCTGCTTCAGCCTTTGGTCTGTTTCATAACCGGTTTTATTTGCCGTTCATCTTTGGGTTGGGGATATGCTACATATATAAGAAAAACGGATTAATACCTGCAATGATAATTCATTTTCTAGCGGATTTTATTCCGTTTACATTGATATATTTGAAGTAAAGTACTTTTGAGAATTGCAGTGTATAAAAGCAAAGGAGAAAACAGATTTCGGGAGTATACGGCTGGGGCTACAGCTCTTGAGGAAAAGCAGCATATCCTATAGAATAAAAGAAAGAGTAATTGGAAACTTTCAGATAAAAACCCGGAGGTATAGATAAAATGCTCGATGCAAGACGAAGAAAAATTGCATTAATGACATATGAGTCGGAATCTTCGCGAGAAGTACTGTCAAGTCAATTGAATGCACTTCTGCAGGATTATGCTGACATACAAAGTTATGGAGATTATACGGATGTAAAGGAAAAAATCAAGGCAGATTTGATTGTTCTGTCTTCCAAATACGTTTACGATTATGTAATACCTTATATTGATGAGAGCTGCCCAATAATAACTGCAAGGCGTGCTCTTAATATGTTCAATATAAATCGTTTATTTTCTCTGCCCAAGGGTTCAGAGGTTCTAATTGTGAATGATCTTAAAGAGACTGCAATTGATGTGATTGAACTTATAAATAATCTCGGAATTGATCATTTTAAAATGATTCCATACTATCCTGGCTGCGAAGTCAAGCAAAAACCCAAAATTGCCATAACACCTGGAGAGGGGCACCTGGCACCGGAGTTCGTTGAGGAAATCATTGATATCGGGGCAAGGATCATAGATCTTACGACAGTTGTAGAAATACTGGAAAAGCTTAATCTGCTGGATGAAAAGGCGCATTACTTTTCGGCAAAATATATGGAAACCGCTGTGCACCTGGGAAAACAGTTATACTACTCTATTGAGGAATCAAATAAAACCAATGAGCATCTGGTGAGGGTACTTAACCAGGTAAATGATGGTATAATATCCTTTAACCATAATGGTAAAATCACGGTCTTTAATCAGAAAAGCGAAGAATTGTTCAAGCTTCGACGTTCATATGTCATCGGGAAGAATATACGCCATATAATTAAAGACGAGGAAATAACGGACTTTTTGCTTGCCCAGGAGGATATCAGCGACCAATTATTCAGAATTAACAATAATGAAATTGTTATTAGCAAGTTTGTGGTTGAAAAGCTGGATTCTATTGTTTGCACATTGAAGGATAGCAAACATTTGGCAGAAATCGAAAATAAACTGCGGCAAAACTTGGTTAAAAGAGGCTACATAGGTAAATATCATTTTAATGATATCATAGGAACATCCATGGGGATAACAAATGCAATAAACACTGGAAGGAAGATATCTAAAGTAGATCTAAGCGTACTGCTGCAAGGAGAGAGTGGTACAGGTAAAGAGCTTTTTGCAAGTGCGATTCACAATGAATCAAATCGTGCATCCGGTCCCTTTCTTGCAGTTAATTTCAGCGCTTTGCCGGAGAATTTAGTGGAAAGTGAGCTTTTTGGTTACGAGGAAGGAGCTTTTACCGGTGCTAAAAAAGGCGGCAAGGTTGGTCTGTTTGAGCAGGCGAATAATGGAACTATTTTTTTGGATGAAATAGGTGATACTTCCTTGCGGATTCAAGCCAGGCTGCTTCGTGTGCTGCAGGAAAAGGAAATTATGCGGGTAGGCGGAAATGAAATTGTACCTGTAAATGTCAGGGTTATTGCAGCAACAAACAGGGACTTGTTTGCAATGTGCCAGGAAGGAAGCTTCAGAGAGGATTTGTATTACCGCTTAAAAAAGCTGTGCTTGAAAATTCCTTCCCTGAGGGATAGAAAAGAGGATATAGATATATTGGTAAAGCATTTTCTTGCCAAAAACAACCGTGCAGATTTAGCGGTATCTGAGGATGCAATGCAGCTTCTTACATCATATAATTGGCCGGGTAATGTAAGAGAACTGGAAGGCACAATTGAATATGTAGCGGCCACTTGCGAAGACACTGTTATAAAAAAAGAGCACCTGCCCTTAGACTTTTTTCACACAGATTTAAGCAAGTCTGAAGTCATGAGTTTTTCTGAGAAGCTAATAGGGAAAAAACAGGAAGAAGAGTTTGTTTTCTTATTGGATATTATCCGGAGATATAATGATAACGGCAGAAGTATAGGGAGAAAAGCACTGTCTGAGCTATCGAGAAATTTTAAGTATAATTTGTCTGAGGATCAAATACGAAATAGAACAGATATGCTTATGGAAATGGGCTTACTGTTAAAGTCCAGAGGCAGAGCGGGTATGCAAATATCCTTAAAAGGCGCGGAGTTTTTAAAAAATGTAAAAAGAGAAAACATGGAGTGAGAATTTACTCCATGCTTTCTTTTTTGTGTTATTGCTTTCTTTCGAATGTTCCGTAAACCTTTATTTCCTTGTCTTGAATCATTATTTTCCCTTTTGCAATTACAGTATTAATTTCCAAGGTTGACTTATCCAATAAGCATAAATCTGCATCATAGTTTTTTTCTATCCGACCTTTGCCTTTGAGCTTCAATATTGCAGCCGGATTTGAGGTTATAGTCTTTATAGCTTTTTCAAAGGGTACATTCTCATTTAATACGGCATCCTTTACTTCTGTAAATAATGAGGAGACTTTACCGACATCCAGCCCGACAAGTTCTTTTTTCTCATTAAAAACGGGAAGACTTCCTTGCCCGTCAGAAGAAAATGTAATTCTATCTTCTGATACCCCTTGCTCCAGACAACGCTTGAGTGCTTTGCTGGTCTTTATTTCTCCATCCTCAGCTTCCCAGAACACCGGATCTGAGCTTGTTGTAAAGTCTATGAAGCCTCCGGCTCTGGCATACTCTATGGCATCTTCAAATAAATAGGCATTCCTGTTTGTATGAGTAGGGAGAAATTGAGTATGGGGAATCTCTGTTTCTTCTACAATCCTGGAAAGCAACTCCAGCATCCTTTTACCATCGCCTATATGCAGATTTATAATCCCTGCTTTGCCTGAGAGCATGCCGCCTACTCTTGTATCGGCAGCCAATTTTGTTAACTCCTCCAGGGTTGGCTGGGAGGAGCGATGATCAGATATGGCTATTTCCCCTACACCAATAACCTTGTCGATTGTCATAAGATCCTTCATAACATCGCCTGTAACAGTGGTTACAGGGATACGGTAAGAACCGGTGTAAATAAAGGTTGTTATACCTTCTTCCTCCAAGCCTCTTGCCTTTGCCAAAAGTGATACCATATTCCTGCTGATGCCATCTGTTCCTAAACAGCCTACAACTGTAGTAACTCCACCCTTTGTTATATCCGTAAGCATTATCTCGGGGGTCCTTGTTTTGTAGCTTCCTTCTCCCCCACCGCCCAGAATATGGACATGAGAATCAATGAAACCTGGTGCAAGGATTTGGTTTTTCCCATCGATTACAGTCACTTTCATTTCACTCACGAGATCAATGGATATGTTGTCTTCAATTGCACCAATTTTATCACCGACAAGAAGTACATCCTTGGTACCCAAGTACTCTGGTGCGTATACTTCTGCTTTCTTTACCAATGAAATCATTATATCACTCCTTGTATAACAACTACCGCAATTCAATGGCCTGCCTTACAGCAGTTGCATCTGTAAGGCAGTATTGAATCGAGATTTACTAGTACGGTGGTTCATCATAAGAAATTACTGTAAGTTTAACAATACTGCAACGATTATGAATATGCTTCCTAATCCAAAGAGGAATGCTTGCATTTTAATCTGGAACTTAGCCCATTTCGCCCAATCTATTCTTGCTACGCCCAACACACCTATCAAGCTGGCAGACATAGGTGTAAACGCGTCAACAAAACCTGAACCCAGCTGGTAAGCCAGAACAGAAATTTGTCTGGATACACCGACAATGTCAGACAATGGTGCCATTATAGGCATTGTTAAAGCTGCCTGACCGGAATTGGAGGATACAAATAGGTTAAATGCACTTTGGAATACATACATGAATAAAGCGGTTATTGTAGAAGGCAATCCCGCAAGTGCTATACCTATGCCATGAAGCATGGTATTCAGTGTTGTTGGTGATGTAGCACTGGAACCACCCAGAACCAGAAGAATACCTTTTGCCATGCCGACAACGACTGCTGTACCTGCTAAATCTGCTACTCCACGTTGGAAAGATGAAGCCATTTCATTAACAGTCATTCCGTTAAGCTTGAAAATAATCGCGATCACACCGGAAACAAAGCCCATAACAAAGAATTGCGACGCAATTTCCGGAATGTAGTATGCTTTTTCAACAACACCCCAGATAATCCATATCAAGCATATAAGCATATTAAGAAGAATTAGCTTATGGCCAAGCTTAAACTCTCTTTTTTCGTCATCTGCCGTTGTTATTCTATCTCTGAAGTATTTATCTGCAACATACATTACTGATGACTCAGGATTCTTTCTGACCTTCTCACCGTATACCATCATATATGCAGCTGCAGCAGCTGTGACCACAAGCCACATTACAATTCTGAAGCTTGCACCTGACAGTACCGGAATGCCTGCAATACCTTGAGCGATAGCAACACCGAAGGGATTCATCCAGGAAGTTGCATTACCAACCTGAGAGGCAACAAAGGTTACAGTAACTGCCACAATTGAGTCATACCCCAGGGCAATTACAAAGGGCACCATAATCATAGCAAAGGGAATACACTCCTCCGACATGCCAAATACTGCTCCACCCAAAGAGAATACGAAGAACAGCAGAGGCAATGCCAGTCGTTCCAAGCCTTTCGTTTTATAGATAAAGGCATAAATACCTGCATCAACTGCACCTGTACGCATGATAACACCAAAGGCACCGCCGACAACTAATATAATTGCAACAATACCAACTGCTGAACCATACTTATCACCGGTTACAAGACCTTCAAACAGATAATTCATTACGCCAAAGCCGTAAAAATCATCTGTGCCCCATAAATTCGCCGTATTATGAAGCTTTTTGCTTGTGTCATAAACAGAAGTGCCATAGAGCCTGTAAAGTACAGGTTCTGTCAGGCCTATTTCATCCAGCTTGCTTTGATCCCAGGTTGTAGGATCAGTTTGAAGAAATGCAGCTAAGGCAGCTTTATCAACGCCGATTTCTTCCAGCTTTGCATCATTCGCAGCCAACGAATTTAGCTCCGGCTGCAGCTTTGCAATGTCCAGATTATACTGATATCTAAAGGTATCCGGCATTAGAACAGTCTTTGTCTTTACATTGCCATTAGCGTCTGTGTAGCTCACATCTTGTGTGTCGTATTTTCCGGCAGGTACAATAAAGGTTACAGCCCAAAGAAACAGAATAACCCAAAAAATAATAGCATAGGTATGAGGGGTTTGAAACTTTGTCAGGTCCTTTGGAATTTTACTTCTCTTTTCTTGCTTTTTCTCGGATGGATTTCCAGCCATTTTTATTCCTCCTTTATTTTAATATTTACCTATTATGCAAGTAGTGTGCCAATAAAAACCGCAGAATATGATGCTCCAACTACATAAAAACAACGAATGCAGCCACTCATTTATTAAAAAATGCAATTTAAAGATATACACTGGTAAAAATGGGGAAACATAAAACCCCATAATACCCCATAAAAATGTCTATTTGACTTTAATAAATTATATTATCTTGGAAATGTTGACTCAAAAATAGTATCATATATTGACATTAAGTTTGAATTGTGATATATAAAAGTTAGGGGTTAGCACTCAATGTAAGGGAGTGCTAACAATTGTTGTGGAAGGGGATAATTACATGGGAAAAAAACAGTTTAAAGCAGAATCAAAAAGGCTGCTGGATCTGATGATCAACTCAATCTACACACACAGGGAGATATTTTTGAGGGAGCTTATTTCCAATGCCAGCGATGCAATTGATAAGATTTATTATAAAACGTTAACGGATGAAGCTTTGAACTTTGATAAGGAAAACTATTATATCTTCGTCACTGTTGACAAGAAAAACAGATTGCTGAAAATTTCTGATACCGGCATAGGGATGACAAAGGACGAGCTTGATGATAATCTTGGTGTAATTGCAAAAAGCGGATCGCTGGCATTCAAGAAAGAAAATGAACTGAAGGATGGCTATGATATAATCGGGCAGTTTGGAGTAGGCTTCTATTCTGCATTTATGGTAGCTGATACTGTTACTGTTATAAGCAAGGCCTTTGGCAGCGATGAAGCGTACAAATGGGAATCCAATGGTGCAGAGGGCTATACTATTGAGCTCTGCGAAAAGGACTCTTTCGGTACGGATATAATACTTAAAATAAAAGAGAATACCGAAGACGAAAAATATGATGAGTACCTTGAGGAATACAGACTAAAGTCCATTATTAAGAAATACTCCGATTTTATCAGGTATCCGATAAAGATGGATATAACAAGCAGAAGGCTTAAAGAGGGCAGTGACAAGGA
>CAZUGK010000145.1:9142-10813 GCA_964619815.1 uncultured Clostridiaceae bacterium
TTATACAGAAGAACAGACTGTAAACAGTATGGTTCCTATATGGAAAAAGAACAAGAACGAGCTTACAGATGAGGATTATGACAATTTCTATTCTGAAAAGCACTATGGCTTTGACAAGCCGATGAAGCATATACATATCAGCGTTGACGGTGCTGTGAGCTATAATGCAATTCTGTTTATTCCGGAGAATATGCCCTTTGATTACTATACGAAAGAATATGAAAAAGGCTTGGAGCTGTATTCAAACGGCGTAATGATAATGAATAAGTGTGCGGATTTGCTGCCTGACTATTTCAGCTTCGTAAAAGGCATGGTGGATTCAGAGGATTTGTCGCTTAACATATCAAGAGAAATGCTGCAGCATGACAGGCAATTGAAGCTTATTGCAAAGAACATCAAAACCAAAATAAAAAATGAGCTGGAAAACCTGTTAAAGAATGAAAGAGACGAGTATGAAAAATTCTATAAAACCTTCGGAAGACAGCTGAAGTATGGAGTTTACGACAACTATGGAAGCGATAAGGACATCCTGCAGGATTTGCTGATGTTTTATTCATCAAAGGAGAAAAAGCTGGTTACCTTGGATGGATATGTTTCCAGAATGCCTGAAGAGCAGAAATATATATATTATGCTTCAGGGGAATCCAATGAAAGGATTGAAAAGCTGCCTCAGACCGAGCTGGTAGCGGATAAGGGCTATGAGATCCTGTACTTTACCGATGACGTAGATGAGTTTGCCATAAGAATGCTTATGTCATATAAGGAAAAGGAATTCAAATCTGTATCAAGCAGCGACCTGGGCATAGAAAATGAAGACAGCAAAGCTCTGTCCGATACGGAGGAGAAAGAAAATGAAGAGCTGTTTGAATATATGAAGAATGCTTTATCCGGCAAGGTAAAGGATGTCAAGGCATCTAAAAGGCTCAAACATCATCCGGTATGCCTCTCCAATGAAGGCGAGCTTACTATAGAGATGGAGAAAGTACTGAACTCAATGCCTAACAGCCCAAATATAAAAGCTGATAAGGTATTGGAAATAAATACCGGTCACGATGTGTTCAAGGTACTGAAGGAAGCTTATGAAAAAGACAAGGATAAGCTGAACTTATATACAGACATATTATATAACCAGGCCCTTCTTATAGAAGGCTTGCCTATAGCTGATCCTGTGGAATTTACAAACAATATCTGCAAAATAATGGCGTAGTAAAAAGGCCTTCAAGCTGCAAACTGCTTGAAGGCTTTTGATTACTTTGGCTCTCCTGCTGAAAAGACGCATGGGCTTCAAATGTGAAAGAAAGTGCATTCATTCTACAATATGACATTTTACATACATTTAATGCTTTCTATATATTAATTTAACGTTCCTTGCAATTGAACTTAACAAAAATCCTATATGCTCAAATCAGAAATAATGTTATTTACTAATTTGATGCAAGGAATGATAGGATGAACAGGATATTCGGCAACATACTATTTAATTTCTTAAAATCCGGATTTAAATGGCCTAGAAAAAGTAAAGGCTCTTCCCCTACAAACACCAGCAGGTATGCCAATCCGATTTCTCATATAAAGCTTCTTAAGTTATCTGATGCTTCAATACGCAGCAAAATTATAATAATTGTTGTAATGGCAGTTCTGATTCCAATGGGCATGTCTACTTATATTTCA
>CAZUGK010000146.1:0-10748 GCA_964619815.1 uncultured Clostridiaceae bacterium
AGGAGACAGAAGCGAAAGAATCAGGACGTACAATTTCCCTCAGGGCAGAGTGACGGACCACAGGATAGGGCTGACTCTATATCAGTTGGATTCCTTCATGGACGGAGACCTTGACGAAATGATAGATGCACTTATAACAAGCGCTCAGGCAGAAAAGCTCAAAGGCGTGGAATAATCAGGTTACGGGGTCCCGGGGTATGGGCGAACGATGTTCGCCCGCAATATTATATACAATAAAGGTGCGGAGAAATCTGCACCTTTTTGTTGTAACTGCGAAGAGCTGCCCAAGCAATTCTACCCCGCGACCTCGCAACCTCGGAACCTAATGCCGAAGGCATATATCGCCCCCGTTTGAATATAAATATAAAGAGTGATTCTGGCTAATCTTTTGTTGAATTGGGGGCAGTAAATTGAGCAGACTGTTGGCTGTAACGTGTATTGGCTTTTTATGCGGGATGATTGGTACCGGTTTAGGCGGTTTACTTACAATGTTTCTTAAGAATCCTACAAAAAGATTCATGGCTGTTCTTCTCGGATTTACCAGCGGTATAATGATGGCCGTTGTGTGTTTTGATCTTCTTCCTGAAGCCTTTGAAATGGGAGGCGTTCTTTTAAGCCTTATGGGAATTGTTCTCGGCGTGGGGATGATTCTTGCAATTGAGCAGTTAATACCGGAAAGAATAAGTGAAAAATATAGTGACAGCTTTGAATTTGTAAGAAGCGGAATACTTCTTGGAATTGGGATTGCTATACATAATTTCCCGGAAGGGCTTGCAGTTGGCTCAGGATTTGCTGCCAGCGATTATCTGGGTTTGGGTCTTGCGATTGTGATAGGCCTTCACGACATGCCGGAGGGTATTGCAATGGCAGCACCTCTCAAAATGGGCGGCATTAACGGATTGAAGACATTACTGTACACAGTGCTTGCGGGAATACCGATGGGCCTTGGAGCTTTTGTAGGTGAACTACTGGGTGAAATATCTCCAACCTTTATTAGTTTGTGCTTAAGCTTTGCCGGCGGTGCGATGCTTTATATAACATGCGGTGAGCTTCTGCCAAAGACTCACAACATATATAAGGGAAGGATTTCTACTATAGGTATGATTATTGGAATAATCAGCGGAATAATTATTTCTACCAGCCTCTGAGTTAAAATTTCATAAGTTGTATATGGTAATTTGCTGTGTTATTATGTATTTAGCATAAAGGCACGGCTTGTTTTTTTGGCTCGTGGCACGTGGTTCGAGGCTCGGGGTTATCCGTACAAGCTTCAAAGCATTGCCTATGTCATTCTGAGCTTGCGAAGAATCTTAGATTCTTAACTACGTTCAGGATGACATATAAATGCATTTTGCGTTACTTATTAATAGCAATACTGGAGACTAAAAAATACAAAATTATTAATAATATAGTTACAATAAACTCAATTTTGGAGGCAGCACTTTGAATACAGAAATTTTTTTCCTGGACGAAAACAACATTGATTTTGATATAATGGATAAGGCTGCAAAGACAATAAGGAATAACGGCACTGTTGTATTCCCTACCGAAACTGTATATGGCCTTGGCGCCAATGCCCTATCCGGGGAAGCAGTCAAGGATATATTCACGGCTAAAGGCAGACCTAATGACAATCCGCTTATTGCACATATTTCAAACTTAAATATGCTTCTATATCTTATCGGAACTCCCTTAAGCGATAAAGCAAAATTGTTGATCAATAAATATTGGCCCGGCCCTTTGACACTGATTTTTAAAAAGTCAGGGAAGGTGCCTGATGAAGTGACAGCAGGCTTGGATACTGTCGCAATAAGGATGCCTGATAATAAAATTGCCTTGGAGCTTATTGAAAGAAGCGAACTGCCCATTGCAGCACCAAGCGCCAACATTTCCGGCAAACCAAGTCCGACACAGCCCGAACATGTAATTGACGACCTGCAGGGTAAAGTGGATATGATACTATGCGGCAGTAAAAGCCGTGTGGGTGTAGAATCAACAATCCTGGACCTTTCGGTAGATGTTCCCGTGGTATTAAGACCCGGTGGTGTGACTGTTGAAGAGCTTGAAGATGTGCTTGGACAGGTGAGGATCAACCGGGGAAGGGTAAGTGATGCCGAAGTACCTAAGGCTCCTGGTATGAAGTATACACATTATGCCCCTGAGGCTGATATGATAATAGTCAAAGGGGAGCTTTCAAAAATAGAAAAGAAGATACAGGAGCTGGTCAGCGAGAATGCAGGCAAGGGTCTGAAGGTAGGAGTGCTGGCTACTGATGAGACTGAAAGCTACTACAAGGATTGCAGTGTGTTATCTCTCGGCAGCAGAACAAAAACAGAGGTTATTGCGTCTAATATTTTTGCGAAGCTCAGAGAGTTTGACAAGCTAGGGGTAGATATAATATTTGCAGAGGCCTTTGATGAAAAATATATGGGAATGGCTTTGATGAACAGGATGAAGAAAGCGGCCGGCTTCAATATTATTGAGGTGTAGCTATGAAAAGAATATTGTTTGTTTGTACTGGGAATACATGCAGAAGCAGCATGGCTGAAGCGCTGCTGCGAAATTCACTGTCAAATGCAGGACTGGCGGGAGAATATTATGTCAGCTCTGCAGGCACTGCAGCTTTTCCTGGGATGCCTGCCTCGCATAACGCCGTGCAGGCACTGAAGGCTGTGGGGATTGATTTATCTCAGCATTCCTCAAGCAACATAGATAATGCTATTGTAGACAGTGCTGATCTTATACTTACAATGACCTCTTCCCATAAGAAGCACTTGCTCCGTATACGGCCGGATGCAGCTGACAAAATACATACTCTTGCTGAGTACTGCGGTGGAGAAGGAGAAAAAGATATTGACGACCCTTTTGGTGGAGACATAGAGGTATACATGAATTGCAGGGATGAAATCAGTAAGCACATAGAAACACTTGTGAAAAAGCTTAAAGAGAAAGGAGAACATTAATTTGAAAATTGCAGTTGGAAGTGACCACGGTGGTTTTTTGCTTAAAGAAGAAATAATGAAGCACTTGAATGAAAAGAATATTGAATTTAAAGATTTTGGTTGTTTTACCACGGAATCGGTGGATTATCCGGATATAGGACAGGCGGTGGGCGAGGCTGTTGCAAAAGGTGAGTATGACAAAGGAATAATCTGTTGTGGAACGGGTATAGGTATCTCGATCTCCGCAAACAAGGTTCCCGGTGTAAGAGCAGCTCTCTGCGGAGACTGCTTTTCCGCCAAAGCATCAATAGAGCATAATAATGCCAACGTGCTTGCCCTTGGGGAAAGAGTAATAGGAGTGGAGCTTGCAAAAATGATAGTCGACATATGGTTAAGCTCTGAGTTCCTGGGCGGAAGACACGGCAGGAGGGTAGACAAGATAGCAAAGATAGAGGAAAAGTACAACAAATAATACAAACGAGGAGGAGTCAAGTTGAAGAAATATAAAAATGTTACGGTTATGGATCATCCGCTGATACAGCATAAGCTTACATTGTTGAGAGATAAGAACACCGGGGTGAAGGAGTTCAGGGAACTGGTTGAAGAACTGGCTTTGCTCATGGGTTATGAGGTAACCAGAAATCTTACTGTTGAGGATACTGAGATTGAGACTCCGATATGCAGAACTGCATCTAAGGTCATCGCAGGGAAAAAGCTTGGAATAGTGCCAATATTGAGGGCAGGGCTCGGCATGGTTGACGGGATGCTCAGACTGATCCCTGCTGCAAAGGTTGGGCACATAGGACTGTATAGGGATCCGGAAACCTTGAAGCCGGTTGAATATTATTGCAAGCTGCCTTCGGATGTAGCAGAAAGAGATCTGATTGTACTTGACCCGATGCTGGCAACCGGAGGCTCCGCAGCAGCTGCAATATCCTTCCTCAAGGAAAAAGGGGCAAAAAGTATAAAGCTGGTGAACCTTATAGCTGCTCCTGAAGGAATAAAAACCGTAGCGGATGCTCACCCTGACGTAGAGATATATGTTGCAGCAGTAGATGAGAAGCTGAATGACCATGGATATATAGTGCCTGGACTGGGTGATGCAGGAGACAGGCTTTTCGGGACGAAGTAGGTAGTATATATAAATAGCAGTACGAGGAGTGAAAGGCGTGGATAGGAGAGATAAATACAATTACTATCTGGATATTGCAGAAACTGTATTAGAGAGAGGGACATGCCTTAGAAGAAATTACGGAGCTATTATAGTAAAAAACGATGAAATAATATCAACCGGTTATAGTGGAGCACCAAGAGGCAGAATGAATTGCAGCGATTTAGGCTATTGTATCAGGCAAAGGCTGAATATTCCCAGAGGACAGAACTACGAGAAATGCAGATCCGTACATGCGGAGGCTAATTGTATAATATCAGCAAGCAGAAGAGATATGATAGGAGCTACATTATACCTGGTGGGAAAAGAAATGGAGTCAGGAAATTATATTGAAAATTCCAATTCTTGCTCGATGTGCAAAAGGTTAATATTAAATTCCGGTATTGAAAGAGTTATTATCAGAGACTCTTCGGATAAATACAGGGCTATTGTGGTTAGCAAATGGATTGAAGATGACGATTCTTTAAGTGAATTTATGGGATATTAAAAAATTATTTTTAAATTTCTATTTTTATGGGGAAGATATATATAAACCTGTGAAATCTATTGGAAATGTTGATTTGACAATAAATTTGACCTAATGTAAAATATTAGGTATGAATGACAGAAGTAGGGGCGAACAGTGTTCACCCACACATAATTTATCTATATTCTAATACTAAGGGAATTAGTATACTTGGGAGTGATAAAATGACAAGAAACATTATAGCATTCATAATAGCCGTGTCTGTCTCTTTTGTGGCTACACCGCTTATGATCAGACTGGCAAAGCTAGTGGGTGCTATAGATGTACCTAAAGATAGTAGAAGAGTACATAAGGTTCCTACACCAAGGCTGGGAGGACTTGCAATATTTCTTGGCTTTATGGCGGCACTATTGTATTTAAGTGATATTGATTCAAGAATGTATGGAGTATTGGCTGGAGCAGTTATAATTGTTGCCTTGGGTTTCTTCGACGATATAAAACCACTTCCTGCCAAATTTAAATTTCTGGTTCAGGTAATTGCAGCTGTAATTGTTATAAACAGCGGAGTGATAATACCTCGTGTAAGCAATCCGCTGCACTTTATTATCGGAGGCAAGTATATCGAGTTTGGAATATGGTCATATCCTCTGACCATTGTTTGGATAGTCGGAGTGACTAATGCTATTAATCTTGTAGACGGACTGGATGGTTTGGCAGCAGGGATATCAATAATTTCTGCAACCACATTGTTTGTGGCAGCGCTGAGTACCGGGCAGGATTTTGCAGCACTTCTGGCAGTACTGCTGGCGGCTTCAGCCTTAGGCTTTCTGCCGTATAACTTCAACCCTGCAAAGATATTTATGGGAGATACAGGAGCTTTATTCCTCGGTTATATGCTTTCGGTGATTTCTGTAATGGGAGTCTTAAAGGGAGCAGCTGCATTGTCAATTTTGGTGCCTATTTTTGCAATTGGACTGCCGATATTTGATACACTTTTTGCAATGGTTCGAAGAGCTTTAAGCGGAAAGTCAATGATGGAGGCAGACAAGGGACATTTGCATCACAGGCTTCTGGATGCAGGCATGAGCCAGAAACAGGCTGTGCTTACACTGTACAGTATAAGTGCAGTGTTGGGTTTTAGTGCGGTTGCTCTGGTTGAGGTGACTTTGAAAGTTGCATTTATAGTGGTACTCGCGGTTTTTCTCTTGGCCTCTATGGGGGCAAAATACTTAGGTCTGACAAAGGTGGACCACGGAAGTCATAAAGCAGATGTGTAGAAGAATGCGAAGCATTCTTCAGGTACGAGGTTTCGAGGGTAGGGGCGATTCATGAATCGCCCGTACAAGCTTCAGATGCTTGTTCTCACCGTTCCCAGTACCCATAAGGAATACCCGAACTTTCCTCGCGACCCCGTAACCTCGTAACCTATAGCACATTGTTGCACATTATTTATAAAACGTGAATCAGCATAAGGTGAGAATAAATGTTGTCATATTCTCACCTTTAGTGTGTAAATAAGGAGTTGAGGCTATGATAAAAGTACTGTCTATATTCGGAACAAGACCGGAGGCAATAAAAATGGCGCCGCTTGTAAAAGCTTTAAAGGCAGACAACCGGTTTGAATCATATGTGTGTGTTACTGCGCAGCATAGGGATATGCTTGATCAGGTACTCAAGATATTTGATATACAGCCTGATTTCGATCTGGATATTATGAAGGACAGGCAGACACTGACCGATATAACAATAAATGCTCTCACAGGCCTTGAGAAAGTAATCAAGGAACTGCAGCCCGATATCATACTCGTTCATGGGGATACAACCACAACCTTTGTAGGTTCATTGGCAGCCTTCTATAATAAGGTGCAGATTGGCCATGTGGAAGCGGGACTAAGGACTTTCAACAAGTATTCACCATATCCCGAGGAGATGAACAGGAAGCTTACCGGTGCAATGGCAGACATACATTTTTCACCCACAAGCACTTCAAAAGCAAATCTTTTGAGGGAAGGCGTAAGGGAAGAAAGCATATACATAACAGGAAATACTGCCATTGACGCATTGAAAACCACAGTTAATAAGAAATTTGAGTTCTATACGGAAAAATTGAAAAAACTTGATTATGACAAAAAGAAAGTCATTATGGTAACAGCCCATAGGCGGGAAAACCTGGGCGGGCCCTTGGAAAATATCTGCAGAGCCCTGAAGACTATAGCAGAAGCTCATGAGGATGTTGAGATAGTATATGCAGTACACAAGAATCCGGCAGTCAGGGAGACTGTTTTTGGAATATTGGACAATGTACCAAGAGTGCATTTGCTGGATCCTTTAGATGTTGATGAAATGCACAATCTCATGGATAGATGCTTTATGGTGCTTACAGATTCAGGAGGACTTCAGGAGGAAGCTCCTTCCCTAGGTAAGCCTGTGCTGGTTCTCAGGACTGAGACTGAAAGACCGGAAGCGATAGAGTTTGGAACTTTAAAGCTTGCAGGAGTAGACGAGAAAGATATCCTCAAGCTTTCAGAGGTTTTGCTTACTGATGAAAAGGAATATCTCAAAATGGCAAATGCAGTAAATCCATACGGGGATGGACATGCTTCAGCCAGGATAATTGACAGCCTGCTTTATCATTTCGGAGCAGCAAAGACAAGGCCGGAGGATTTTGTGCCGAATAATCAGCAGCCTATTGGAGCTGTTTAAAATTGTGAAGCCTGGCTTGATAGTCTATTTGAAATCATAATATAGCGGCTTTTTCAATCAAAACAAGCGATGCCGAAATTTAGGCTATATATTGAATAGTATTGAAAAAACTTAATGAATAAATTGAAGCACTCATTGAAAAATGAGTGCTTTTCTATGCAAATCCGGCCTGCAATGCAGTTGGCATATAACTTGCTTGTGTTAAATGAGTAACAAAGCTTATTTGCGTTTTGCAGAGTTTTTATATTTTATTCTTAATACTTTGGAGGTGGAGTTGTGAACAAAATCAAGACTATCGATGAAGCAGTCAGCTACATAAAAGACGGTATGACTGTAGCTGTTGGTGGATTTCTCGGTAATGGAAATCCTGAAAAGCTATTGGATGCGGTTATTGCAAAGGGCATAAAGAATCTTACCCTCATTTGCAATGATACAGCCTTTCCTGACAAAGGAGTCGGCAAGTGGGTGGTAAACAAGGTAGTAAGCAAGGTAATAGTATCCCACGTAGGAACAAATCCTGAAACAGGTAGACAGATGAATGAAGGAGAACTTAAGGTTGAACTGGTGCCCCAGGGAACTCTTGCAGAAAGAGTAAGAGCTGCAGGTGCGGGACTTGGCGGAATACTTACCCATACAGGTATCGGCACAGTGGTAGAAGAAGGAAAGCAGAAAATAACTATTGACGGGAAGGAATACCTGCTGGAGCTTCCTCTCAAGGCGGATGTTGCCTTACTTAAGGGCAGTATTGTAGATAAGAAGGGAAATGTTTATTACAACAAGTCTACAAGGAATTTCAATCCTCTTATGGCAACAGCAGCGGATGTTGTTATAGTTGAAGCCGAGAAATTAGTTGAAGTTGGAGAATTGGAAGCCTCAGACGTAATGACCCCATCAATATTTGTGGATGTAATAACAGAATAATTTCCCCGGGTATTCCTTAGGGGATTGGTTACGGGTTACGTGTTACGCGTTACGCGTGGTCTGGGAGGGGCTTCGAAGAGCTTGCCTGAATCACGCAACTCGAAACTCGAAACGCGAAACGAGACCTCGGAGGCCTGCCCAAAAGTAAATATGTAAGGAGTGAATCAAGTGATCCAGGATAAGGATAGAAAAAGAGAAGTCATAGTTAAGAGAGTTGCACAAGAGCTTAAAGACGGGGACTTGGTCAATCTTGGCATCGGAATGCCTACATTAGTTGCTAATTATATCCCTGAGGGGATTGATATATTGCTTCATTCGGAAAATGGTTTTGTGGGACTTGGACCAACTCCGGATGCGGATAACGTGGATCCGGATATTGTAAATGCAGGAGGCCAGCCATCAAGTGTAGTACCTGGAGGCGCATTTTTTGACAGCGCCATGTCCTTTACCATAATCAGGGGCGGACACCTTGACGTAACTGTGCTTGGAGCCCTTCAGGTTGACCAGGAGGGTAATCTTGCCAACTGGATGATTCCGGGTAAAATGGTACCGGGAATGGGAGGAGCAATGGACCTTGTGGCAGGAGCCAAGAGGGTAATAATTGCAATGGAGCACACGGCAAAAGGAGCTCCGAAGATACTCAAAAAATGTAATCTACCTTTAACTGCAAAGGGAGAGGTTGATCTTATAGTTACTGATATGGGAGTTATTGAAGTAACGCCGAGGGGACTTCTTCTGACTGAGATAGCTCCGGAGACCACGGTTGAAGAGGTAATAAGCGCTACCGAGGCAGAGCTTACAGTAGCCGAAAACCTGAAGGTAATGGATGTATAATAGAATTTAATATATAAGAAAAATGACGGCATTTTATATGCCGCCATTTTTTTTCATTCCTCTGAAACTGAATATAAATCCTCTCATGGGGCAATAATTTAAACGTAACCATTAGGGAGGTATCAATATGAGGAAGAGAATTTTACTGCTGCTTATATGTATTTTACTTGCAGTTGGAAGCTTTGATGCATCAGCATATCCTGAAAAGCCTCTTACAGAAGAGGAAGCACTTATTACTTCATTCAAAAGCACCGGAGCAGAGGTTCTGGAAAGCACAATAAGCTGCTGGACAAAGCTGAACGACAAGTTCCTTACAATAAAGCAGATTGAAGCAGAGGCAGCCAAAGTACTGAACGGTATAAATCCGGATAAGACCACGGTTGTGAAAAATATTGAGAGCGGCGACCGGCTTAATAAGGTAGTTTTGTACGGTTCAAAGGGAAATAAGTCTTATAATATAGCAATAGAATCTGTTAAACAGGAAACAGGTGGTGAGACTTATATTGTTATTGACGTATCCATAGACGGCAGCTATAAGGAGCTCGATACGGAAAGGCAGAATATCGCAGCTGCGGTACAGGTGGATGAAGACTCAATAAACTTCAGCTCTTGCATAATTGGTACATACAAAGGCAAGCTGACTAACTCCGAAAAGGAGAAGAAGACAAGACTTGCTCTTCAGTCTATAAATGCGAAGAAGGTTGAAGGCATTGAAAATGAAGAACTGAAAAGCATATCTGCCATAAGCCACAATGTAGGCGGATATATTATGTCTGATCAGTCAAGGGTAAATGTTCAGCTGGCTATGAGGTACAGCTCTTATGATGACAAAACATATATTTGGATAGGTACACCGTTGATTCCTATGGAATATTAGGGAGCAAAGGTGAAGGAAGATACAGCAATGGAGGAAGAGCTTTGGCAAAATTAGTTATAGAAGACAGATGCATACTTAGAGGTGCTGTGAAGGTACATAGCGCAAAAAATGCCATACTGCCCATAATAGCAGCATCCATGCTGACTCCTGAAGCATGTGTGCTGGAAGAGGTACCCTACCTTGATGACGTTGATATTATGGAAGAGGTAGTAAGGTCTATAGGAGCAGAAACGGAAAGGATGGACAGCGGTCTGACCATCAAGGTGGAAAGTATAAAGAACTTTGAAGCAACCTATGAGATGATACGAAAGATGCGGGCATCCTTTCTGATAATGGGCCCTATGCTGGCAAGGATAGGCAAGGTAAAGATTTCCCTTCCGGGAGGCTGTGCAATAGGCACAAGGCCGATAGACCTGCACCTTAAAGGATTCTCCTTAATGGGGGCAAGCATAACCCTTGGACATGGATACATTGAGGCCAATGCCGAAAAATTGAAGGGCGATACAATATACCTGGACTTCCCAAGTGTGGGGGCTACGGAAAATTTAATGATGGCCGGCTGCCTTGCGGAGGGTACTACAGTTATTGAGAATGCAGCAGAGGAGCCGGAGATAGTAGACCTGGCAAATTTCCTGAGTAAAATGGGTGCGGTAATAAAGGGGGCAGGTACAGATACGGTAAGAATCGAAGGTGTAAAAGAGCTTAGGGGTGCTTCGCACATTGCCATACCGGACAGGATAGAAGCTGGGACCTTTATGGTTGCAGCAGCAGCCACGGGAGGGGACGTTATTGTGGAGGGAGTAGTTCCGGAGCATTTGAAGCCTGTAACAGCAA
>CAZUGK010000147.1:0-10508 GCA_964619815.1 uncultured Clostridiaceae bacterium
CAGTCAATCCAAGCTCTTCCTTTGAATACAGGAAGCAGGATTTATTCAGTATCCTTATTACAAGCTTCTCACCGTAAATCGTCGGAAGGGTAGATACTCTCAGATCAATGTCCTTGCCGTCCACCTGGGTTTCTATCCTTCCATCCTGGGGCACTCTCTTTTCCGCTATGTTCATTTGGGATAGAATCTTCACCCTTGTGACAATGGCAGGAAGTGTGAGCTTGTTCATCCTCATCATTTCCTGCAGGACTCCGTCCACCCTGTAGCGTACCCTTATTTCCGTTTCAAAGGGCTCTATGTGAATATCGCTGGCACCAATGCGCACAGCCTGCTCTATTATTGAATTCACTAGCCTTACGGTAGGAGCATTGTTTATATCACTGTCGTTTATATTCTCTGCTTCTTTTTCAAGAAGCCTGTATTCCTTTTTGAAGTCTTCTATCGCTCTTTCAGCTGCCCTTCCACCGTAATAGCGCTCAATGGAGCCTAATATATCATCCCGTATTGCTATTACAGGCTTCACATCCATTCCAGCCGCCATTTTCACGTCATCCAGCGCAAAATAATTAAGGGGATCGCTCATTGCAACCGTAAGGAAGACACCATCATTCTGCACCGCTATAAGCTCATGCTTTCTCGCAAGATTCTCAGGCACCAGCTTTACAGATTTCTGGTCAATCTTGAATTTTTTCAGATCTATCCTTGGTATGCCAAGCTGAGCCTCCAGGACACCTATTATTTCCTCCTGTGACAGGAAGCCCTTGGCAACCAGCACTTCCCCAAGTCTTTCCCCCGTACTCTTCTGGACATCAAGGGCAGCAGAAAGCTGCTCAGAACTTATCTTCTGCGCATCAATCAGCATATCCCCAAGTCTTTTTCTTCTGTTCCAGTCCATATATATCCCCCTAAAGAAAACAATCTGCGCTAATTGGAAAAAAGGCTTCATATTATTGAAGCCTTTTGCTTATATGTATTATCTAGTTACTGTTCTTTGTGTGCTTTTTATCAAATTCCCATCAGCATCGCAACCGGTGATAATAACTGATAATGTGTCAGCTGTTTCATCCGCATTAACTACTACATTAATGACACCGGGAGTTCCGGTTGTAACAGCAGCAGATCCGGTATTTACGCTGATTGCATTAGCACCTTCTACGCCTGTATATGGGTTTGCTAATTCATTTCCATCAGTAGTAAAATATGTAGTTATCTCATCAAGAAGGTCATCAGTCCCTGCTGTTGCTCCTACTGCATCATCTGCTGTCCAATTATCTATCTCACTTGCTACATAAGCTTCTACCATTTTTGCGTTTGTAAGCACTCCTGAGTCCCTTGCCCTCTCCTTTACGCTACCGAACTGCGGAACCAGTACTGCTGCCAGTATTCCTATCAAAGCGATAACCACCATTATCTCTATGATAGTAAAACCTTTCTTATTTTTTATTCTCTCAACCATTTTATAGCCCCCTTTTATATTTATGAATCAATATAATTCTACAAAAAATATAAAAAATCCTGCCGTCCGGCAGGATCTCAAATATTTTTCTTTATTACTACATTATTCCTCTTTAATACCGATTTTTCAAGCAATCTTACAAACCGGGTCCATATAAATTCTTTATCGCTTATTGGCGACACGAGCACAGTGAATAAGCCCAGACGGTTTCCCCCAAGTACATCTGTAAAAAGCTGGTCGCCTATTACGGCTGTGTTCTCAGGGGAGGAATTCATAAGCCTCATAGCTCTCCTGAAAGCAGTTTTGCTTGGTTTGATCGCCTTGTGAATCGCCGGCAACTTCAAACATTCATTAAACTCTTCCACTCTCTTTTTAGTGTTGTTCGACAATATGCATATTTTGAAACCTTCTGACGTAAGCTTGCAGACAAGCTCAGTAACCTTGTCGTCAGGCACCCTTGTTTCCCAGGAAACCAGGGTATTGTCTATATCAACTATGATTGACTTTATCCCCTTGGCTTTTAGCAGGCTTATATCCAGCTCATACACTGTATTCAAATACAGATCCGGTATAAATCTCCTTTTCATATCTGCCCTCAATCGTATATTTTTCCCTCATAACCTTGTAACTATATTCTATTATTACATATTCTCGTTGTAAAGCTCTTTATGCAGCTTTTTTATTGCCCTGTTTTCAATCCTTGATACA
Organism: uncultured Clostridiaceae bacterium; assembly: GCA_964619815.1. Classification (GTDB taxonomy): domain Bacteria; phylum Bacillota; class Clostridia; order Lutisporales; family Lutisporaceae; genus BRH-c25. Next base: position 2,165 of record CAZUGK010000147.1, read on the forward strand.
TAAGACCTTGAGATCCCCAGCATATCGGCTATTTCCCTCTGAGTTTTACTTATGCCGTTCAAGAGTCCGTACCTAAGCTCAATAACAAGCTTTTCTCTCTTCTTTAAAGCTGTTTCCATCCTTTGATACAATTTTTTCACCTGGATTTTCAGTTCAACCTCATCCAGAATAACATCCGAATCGCTTCCCAGAATATCTATCAAACTAATTTCATTACCCTCCTTGTCGATTCCTATCGGATCATGAAGAGATACCTCTGTTTTTGTTTTTTTCGAAGCTCTGATTGTCATTAGTATTTCATTCTCGATACACCTGGCAGCATAGGTGGCAAGCCTTGTCCCTTTATCCCCATCAAAGGTTATTATTGCCTTAATGAGCCCTATTGTACCTATGGATATCAAATCATCAATTTCTCTTCCGGTATTTACATATTTTTTTACAATATGTGCAACAAGCCTGAGATTCCTCTCTACCAATATGTTTTTTGCATCCTCGTTTCCTTTTCTGTACTCCGCCAGATAGTATTGCTCTTCATCAGCTGACAGGGGCTGAGGAAATGAATTTACGTTCTGAATATAACCGAACAGAAGGCATAGGTCCTTTATTGTAGAAACAATGAGAGAGGCAATAAAGAGCAGCAAAGAAGCACACCTCCAAATTTTAAGAAGTTCGCCATGCATAAACTCTTTTAAAAAATATCTTCACAGGATACAGGGTTTATGCAACGGAAAACTTCGCCTACTAAGATAATATGATAATCCTTTTAAAAGTGTGCCTGTATTTATCTCAAACATAAAAAATTTTATGTAAATATACTACCTTTTAACAACCTTTAATATTTCTGTAGCTGCCTCCTTGAACAAAGGAGCAGCCGCTCCGCCTCCCGACTGTCCATTATATATGAATACCGTTATTGCATACTGGGGCTTATCGTAGGGTACAAAACCGGCGAACCACCCATGCACTACATCCCCTTCGTTTATGCCGGTCTGGGCGGAGCTGGTCTTACCGCTGCTTCCTCCATACTCATCCATATTAGCCTGCTTGCCCGTACCTGTCATTGTAACCTCATGGAGCATATCTCTGAGAAGATTGGAGGTGTTGGGGTTCAGTACTATTTGGGGCCTTGACCTTTCAAGCTTTTTTACGGTGATTCCCTTGTCGGTTACAAGTGACTCCACCAATTGAGGATCATTCCTTATGCCATTGTTTGCTATTGTTGCCATCATTGATGTTATCTGAAGCGGTGTAGCCTGAATCTTCCCCTGTCCAATCGATATATTGCCTATGCCTTCCTCCTGTGCTGCAGGAATATAGCCGGCCTGTTCCTCAGGAATAGTGAAGCACAGCTTTTGGCCCAAGCCTAGTTTTTCCGCCATTTCCAAAATCTTCTCAGCTCCGACCTTCATACCCAGCTGTATGTAATAGCTGTTGCACGACAGGGCAAAAGCCTCCTTCATATTAAGCTCCCGGCCTTCATGGGTCTTATAGGTGGAGCATTTTATCCTATTGTTTCCTACATCTATAAAACCCTCACATTTGAATTTTTCTTCCCCGGTGGCATATCCTCCTTCAATAGCAGCAGCAGCCACTACAGTCTTGAATATCGAGCCCAGATCAAACTGCCATACCGATTTGTTTATCAACTCATTTCCGCTGCTTTTTAAATATTTGTCAATATTATCCTGGTCAAAGTCCGGCTTGCTGGCCATTCCGACAATATCTCCGTTTTTCACATCCATAACTACAATTGAGCCCTGTATATCATTTTTCTCCAATACCTTTTCAATTATATCCTGCACATGATAATCAAGAGTAAGCTTTATACTGTAATTGGCTCCGTCCTTCGGTGCTTCAACCTTTCTAAAGCCCAGTCCCCTTATTATATTCTTTCCGCTGTCCACTACGGCCGCTATGCTGTCGCTGCCGGTGCCTTCCAGATAGCTGTTCATGCTTTTTTCAATGCCCATATGCCCGATCTTGTCTGTTTTACCTATGTATCCCACTGCATGCTTGGCAATATCATTCTCTGAATATCGGAGTCTTTTTTCTATCGTAATTACACCCTTTATCCTTCCGCTGTCAATCAAGGACATATACTCATTCTGCTTAATCCCTGATATGAATTCCACAGTATCCGATGAACCGTCCATTTTTTTCTCCACAGTCTCCCTGGGAATGCCGCAGGCTTTGGATATGGCGTCAATCGCCGCATTTTTTTCATAGACAAAAGCCGGATATGCAATAACTACTTTTTTAATTTCCCTATCTGTAACAGGAATCATATTTCTGTCATATATTATTCCTCTATTCGAAGAAATGGGTATATAGACCATTCTCTGCTTTACTGCCCTTTCGCTGTATTCTTTGCCCATATATACCTGAATATAGAATAGCCTGCCGAGCAATATCGCATACAGCATTATAAGGGCAATACCCAGTATTCTCAGCCTTTTTTTGTGGATCAGCATATAATTGTTTTTCCGGTAAAGCCTTGTCCCCGGCAGTGTATGTAATTCAGTGCTTTTGTTCTCCACTTCCTCCATGTGCTCCGTAGCAGAAGTATTCTTAAAGATTTTCAAAATTCCAGGCAAAATAAAACCTCCCTCAATCCTAGTATTGTCAGATTGTGGGAGGTTATTCACATTATTGCTCCAGCCCTATTATTGACTTCACCTTTGTTACTACTATGTCTACCGCTACTTTGTTATATCCGCCTTCCGGTATTATTATGTCGGCATATCTCTTTGTGGGCTCGCAGAATTCATTGTGTGCAGGCTTTACAATGTTCAGGTACTGACTGATTACCGACTCAAGGGATCTGCCCCTGTCCTTTATATCCCTGACTATTCTTCTTATAATCCTCACATCGGCATCTGTGTCTACAAAAATCTTTATATTCATCAGCTCTCTGAGCCTTGGAGAATCAAGTATCAAAATTCCTTCAAGGATAATTATATCCCTGGGCTCTACTTTAACAGTCTGTTTTTTTCTGTTATGCACAGTAAAATCATATTGCGGCTTTTCTATAGCTTGTCCATTCAAAAGCCTTTCAACGTGCTCAATCATAAGATCTGTATCAAAGGCCAGGGGGTGGTCATAGTTCACATTTACCCTTTCTTCCTGGGGAAGATGGCTCTGGTCCTTGTAGTAGCAATCCTGTTCTATTATTGCTACGTTTTCCTCCGGTACGCTGTCCAAAATAGCCCTTGCAACTGTACTTTTGCCTGAACCGGTCCCCCCTGCTATTCCAATTACGAGAGGTCTTTTACTTACTCCCTCACTCACCATCTTTTCGCTCCCTTCTTAATATATCATTCTTTTCTACAGGCTTATCCATTTTAATAGTTACAATTTGCTGCGGGTGCGGAGCAGCTGATATTTCTTCACTCTCGTCATTCCACATTTTTTCAATCTTCTGGGTGAACAGCTGTCTATGCGGCCCGATTACTTCTATTTCATCTCCTACAACCATTTTGTTTCTTTGTTCCACAGTAGCGAGACCGGTTTTACTGTCGTAATCCAGCACCAAACCCACAAATGCATAATCCCTTAAATATGAGCTTGATTCATAAATCTGCCCTTTTGCGTCAGGTTTTCCGAAATAAAACCCCGTGCCGAACTCCCTGTGGCTTGCCTTGGAAAGCTCATCAAGCCATTCTTTCTTGAACACGTATTTCTCGGGATTTTCCAAATAGCTGTCTAGTGCAAGTCTGTACGCTCTTACCACTGATGCCACATAATATGAGCTCTTCATTCTGCCTTCGATTTTGAGGCTCTTTATACCCGACTCAACCAGCTCCGGAATATGCTCAATCATGCAAAGGTCCCTGGAGTTAAATATATACGTGCCTCTCTCATCTTCATCTACCGGCATATATTGCCCCGGGCGCTTCTCCTCTACCAGATAATACTTGTACCTGCATGGCTGGGCACATTCGCCCCTGTTAGCGTCTCTTCCCACCATATAATTGCTGAGCAGGCACCTGCCTGAGTAGGACATGCACATTGCACCATGAACAAAGACTTCATATTCCAAACTTTTCGGAGACTTTCTTATTGTCTCTCTTATCTCCTCAAAGCTTAATTCCCTCGCCAGCACTATTCTTTTTATCCCAAGGCTGTGCCAGAACTCAGCACTTTTATAATTGGTGTTGCTTGCCTGGGTGCTTAAATGCAGCTCCATATCAGGAATTACTTCCTTTGCCGTCATTATTATGCTTGGGTCGGATACTATAAGCGCATCCACTCCGGTGTCCCCAAGGCCCTTAAGATACTCATCCAGCCCTATAAGATCCTCATTATGCGGAATTATATTTACTGTAACATAAAGCTTTTTGCCGTTTTCATGGGCATATTCAGCACCCTCTTTGATTTCGGGAAGGGTGAAATTTCCGGCAGCAGCCCTGAGGCCATATTTATCTCCGCCTATGTACACAGCATCAGCTCCATATATTACCGCCATTTTCAGCTTTTCCATATTTCCTGCCGGAGCAAGTAATTCTGGTCTATTCAATGAATTCTACCTCCTTAAGCTTGCAGCTAATGGACATGCCGTCTCCCATGGGAATTATCGTAGTCTGCAGGCTTTCACAGGAGGAAATGAAGCTTAGGAACTTCTTGAGTCTTTTAACTATAGTAATCTTCCTCCGTATAAGCAAACTCCTTTCAGCTACCATGCCCCTGAAAAGCACATTGTCACATATGAACAGCCCTCCTGTCCTCAGCTTTCCTATGCTGTCCTTCATGAACTCCATGTACTGTCCTTTAGCTGCATCTACAAATATCATATCAAAGCTGCCGGGAATATCCTTCAACAGTTCAGAAGCATCTCCCGTAATTATCCTGATGCTGTCCTCCATACCCGCCCGCTTTATATAGGCAGCTGCTTTTGCAGCAGATTCTTCGTTTCTTTCTATTGTCGTGATGGAAAAGCCTTCTCCTGCACAGAGCCCCATATGGATTGCAGAATAGCCGATTGCTGTTCCTACCTCAAGTATTGATTTGATGTTGGCCGACTTTATGAGTACCGCCAATAATCCTGCTATATCCCTTGTAATAATCGGTACATGGTTCTCCTTCGCATACTCTTCCATTTCCTTTAGTATTCCGCGACTGTCAGGTATCATACCAAGAAGAAAGCTGTCAATATAATCGTAGCTGATGTTTGCCACTTTCTCACCTCATTATCTCAAAAAAATACATGGATTGTGCCATGTATTTTTGTAACTCTAGTTTTTGAGTTACTGCTTAATTTTATTCTGGGCATTAAGGTGTTCACTATAAGTTTTTGTAAAGATATGTGACCCGTCGCCCTTTGTTACAAAGTAAAGATAGTCCACCTCTTCCGGATAAAGAGCTGCCTCAATCGACTTAAGCCCCGGTGATGAAATAGGCCCCGGAGGCAAACCCGCATATTTGTAAGTATTGTATGGTGATTCGATTTCTAGGTCCTTATACGTCAGGACTTCCTTCTGCTCCTTTAAAAGATACTGTATGGTAGCACAGCTCTGAAGCTTCATGTTCTTTTTCAATCTATTGTGAAAAACTGCGGATATAGTCTTTCGCTCGGTGTCCAGCTTGGCCTCTCTCTCTATTATGGATGCCAGTATAATTACCTGGTCTATGGTCATATTTAGTTCTTTAGCCCTGTTCCTGTATTCTTCCGTGAATACAGTATCAAAACGCTGAAGCATTTTATCTATTATGGTCTCAGCCGCAGTGTCCCTGTAAATTTCATAGGTGTCGGGAAACAGGTAGCCTTCCAGCTTATTTTCCCTATCAGGAATTTGTCCTATAAATTCATACTTATAATTTTCGGCTTTCAAAGCGGCCTGGATATCTTCAGGGCTTACCACACCCAAGCTGTTCAGCTTTTCCACTATCTGAGCCTGATTGTAGCCTTCAGGGATTGTGAACTTCACAGTATCAATCAGAGCCTTTCCGGAGACTATGACTTCAACTATTTCCGGTACATCCATGGAGTTATTTATGCTGTACTTTCCTGCCTTCAGCTTGTCTGCCTTATTATTCAGCTTACTGTATAATTCAAATACGAAGCTGTCTTTAATTGCATTTTCATTTTCAAGCAGCTTTGCTATTGACTTAAGACCACTGCCTTTTTGTATGTCAATCTGTATTGTTTCAGCATCAGCAGCACTGCTTGCCGCCTTCAAACCGTTGCTGTAATAGAAATATCCTGCAGCCAGCAAAAGCAATAGGCAAATAACCAGATACCTGAATATGTTGAATTTATATTTCATCTTCATGTAGCAACACTTCTTTCGCAAATGTATAATTCATTATATAATGTACAACACCTTTTGACAAGGCATAAGAAAATTCGTCCGGTTTTACAGAAACGCACCTTCCGGCACAATATCGTCAGAAGGTGCATAATTTTTATTTATTCTTGCTGGCTTTCGCCCTTAGGCTGCCGTCCAGTATTCTTTTTCTCAGTCTTATTGAAACAGGCGTTATCTCTACCAGCTCATCTGCCGCTATAAACTCCAGGCATTCCTCGAGGCTCATTTCCTTATGAGGAGTCAGTCTTAATGCCTCATCGGAGCCGGATGCCCTCATGTTTGATACATGTTTTTTCTTGCAGACATTAACGTCTATATCATCGGTTTTTGCATTTTCTCCTACAATCATCCCTTCGTATACCTGAACCCCCGCGCCTATGAACAAATCGCCCCTCTCCTGGGCATTATACAGTCCGTAGGTAGTAGTTTCACCGCTCTCAAAAGCAACAAGAGATCCTCTCTGCCTTTCAGGAACTTCTCCCTTGAACTCCTCATAACCGTGGAAAACATGGTGCATTATGCCGTTACCCTTAGTATCCGTCATGAACTGGGATCTATAGCCTATAAGGCCTCTTGCAGGTATTTTGAACTCAAGCCTCAGATAACCGTCGCTGTTGTTTCCCATGTTCAACATTTCTGCCTTTCTTGGCCCCAGTCTATCCATTACCACACCCATGAACTCTTCAGGTACGTCTATTATCAAGTGCTCCATAGGCTCATGCATTACTCCGTTTATTTCCTTCATTATTACTGTAGGCTTTGAAACCTGGAACTCATAGCCCTGTCTTCTCATTGTCTCTATCAATATCGAAAGGTGCAATTCTCCCCTTCCTGCTACTTCATAGGTATCAGGTGAATCAGTTTCCGATAGCCTCATTGCGACATTTGTTTCCAATTCCTTGAAAAGTCTCGCCCTAAGATGTCTTGAGGTGACATACTCTCCTTCACGTCCTGCAAAGGGGCTGTTATTTACGCTGAAGGTCATTGATAGTGTCGGCTCTTCAATGTTAACAAAGGATATCGCCTCAGGATTTTCTTTATCGCAGATGGTTTCTCCTATATTTATATCCTCTATGCCTGAAACAGCTACAATATCACCCAGGTACGCCTCTTCAACCTCTGTCCTCTTGAGTCCCATGAAGTTATAAATCCTGCTCAGCTTTACACTCTGGACAGTTCCGTCCCTCCTGCATAGAGCAGCACTCTGGCCATAGCTTATTTTTCCTCTTGATACCTTCCCGATGGCAATTCTGCCTACGTATTCATCATACTCTATAGTTGTTACAAGCATCTGCAACGGTTCATCCACATAGCCCTTCGGGGGTTCTACATAGGATACGATGGTTTCAAAAAGGGGCTTCAAATCCTTTGATTCATCTTCCATATTAAGCTTAGCAATACCCTGTTTTGCCGATACATACACCAAAGGAAACTCCAGCTGTTCATCATCAGCGCCAAGCTCAATGAACAAGTCTATAATTTCATCAATTACCTCGTTGATTCTTGAATCAGGCCTGTCTATCTTATTAATTACAACTATCGGCTTCAAATGAAGCTCCAAAGCCTTCTTCAGGACAAAACGGGTCTGAGGCATCGGGCCTTCTGCTGCATCAACTATCAGCAGCACACTGTCCACCATTTTCAAGACACGCTCAACCTCGCCGCCAAAATCTGCATGCCCTGGGGTATCTATTATGTTTATTTTAATATCGTTATACAGCACAGCTGTATTTTTTGCGAGTATCGTAATACCTCTTTCCCTCTCCAGGTCATTGGAATCCATTACTCTTTCCATTACATTTTCGTTAGACCTGAAGGTACCGCTCTGCCTGAGAAGCCCATCAACCAAAGTAGTTTTTCCATGGTCTACGTGTGCTATTATTGCTACATTTCTTATATCTTCTCTTACTGTTTTTTCCATACTATCTTCTCCAATACACGAATTAAGGTGTGATTCTTATCTTAAAATTCACACCCCAACAATTATACGCTTATATTTATTTTTCTTCAATAATTTTATTATATAACAGCAATATTTT
>CAZUGK010000148.1:0-10497 GCA_964619815.1 uncultured Clostridiaceae bacterium
CCACACCCTTGACAAAGCTGTTTTCGGTATTTAAATCCTTTCCCCAGAGCTTTTTTCCATCAGAATTCAGGCAAATAATTTTGTCATTGCCTGCTATTACATAATTGCCATTCTCCAAAGAAGCTGAACCATAGCCTATTCCTGCATCGTAAGAATTCTCCCAATAAAAGGTTTTATCAATATCAAATTTGCATACGGATATGTTATTGCTGCGATATCCTGTTGCTACCAATGTTCCGTCTTCAGAAATGCTCAGATTTTTAAACTGAGCCCCCGGAACACTACCTGTATGCTCCCATATAACTTCTCCGGCATCAGTTATTCTCACAAGATATTCATAATATTTATTATCCTTTTCAGTGGATCCGGCAACTATATACCCGCCGGGGATTGGTTCAACATCATAGAGCCACTCCCACTGCTGCCCTCCCATAAGCTTAGCCCATTTTACTATTCCCTGTGAATCGGTTCTTATAATAAGAGCATCACTTGAGTCCCCTCTGATAATAGCTCCTGCAATAATGAAGCCACCGCCTTCAGCCTCTTTGACTGAAAAGCCCTGGCGCTTGCTGTACATATACCCCTGCGCCTCAAGATCCAGCTTTCTCTCCCATTGGAGATTGCCATCTGCATCTGTTTTAATAATATAAACCTTGTCATAGCTTTCCATATAAGTCTTACTGGTACCGGCAATTATGTACCCGCCATCACTTGTTCTAGACACAGAGCGGCCGGAGCTACGGAAAATGCCTCCGAACTTTTTCTCCCAGAGGACCGTTCCTGCCTTATCAGTTTTAATCAGCGCAGTATATTCAAGCCCTGCTTCATCACTGACAGTTCCCGATAAAACGTAGCCCTCCACGGTAGTATCTTCTTCATTTGCCTTATCGACAGCAATTACAGAAAAGGCCTCATCATGTCCTGCACCGCCGAAAACCGAGGACCAGACTATTCCAAAGTCTGATTCATCAGCAGCCTCTGCCTGATTATGATTGAAGGGCATAAAGGTAATTAGCATAGCAAATATCAATATTATTGCCACTTGCTTATTAAAACCAAAGCGTTTTCTCTTTCCCATATGGGCACCTCCTAAATTAATCATTATCTCTGAAATATTCAAATATCTGATGCTTCTCCAGTTAAAAATACAGCCTCAAATTTCTCTAAAAGGAGATTGTCTGACATATCAGTCAGAGCACCAGCAGGTACTACTATTTGATAAAGCTTATTTGAGACAAGATTAGCTGAAGGCTTTATCGTCAGCACATTGCCATTAATGGAGAAGGTTGCAGCAACAATCCCTTCATCGGTTTTTAGAGCTATATCATTATAAGAGCTCCCTATCTTGATTCTTTCGCTAAAATAAATCTTAATTTCAGCATTCAACTCTACATCCCTGCTGTTAACAGAGGGCGTCATTCTGATTACCTTCGGAGCAAGTATATCAGGCCAGGTTTCAGTATAAAACTCCAGGGTATGTTCTCCGCCGGATAAATTCCCCACCCTGTCCCCAACTGCTTTTTCCGGTACAAATATTTGTATTTTACTGCAGTAAGGCAAAGCTTCGAGCGGCTTCAAAACTATTTTGCCGCCTATGATTTCTTTAGTAAATGCTATATCGCTTCCATTTGCCTTTAACGATATATCCTCGTATGCGCTGCCTTCCTTTATTTCCTCACTGAAATACAAGAATACGGATGAATGAATGGATACAAGCTGGGTATTCTCAGTAGGGCTTACTCCTACAAGTAGCGGTGCTATACTGTCTTTTTCCACCTCTGTAAAGAACTCAAAAGTGTAATCTCTTTCCAGTTCATTAAACTTAATATCTCTGACAGCTCCTGCAGGTATAGTTACTCTGCAGTGCGTTTTTAGAGGCAATTTTTGCTTTAGTTCAATAATCAGCACATTTCCTTGTGTTACAGGCAGCTCAAACTTAACGTTTTGTCCGCCAACCATAACTTTGATATCTTCAAAGCTTCTATGCAACGAAACATTTTCACTGAAGGCCACCTTAATCTTTGTATTAAGCTGCACTTCCCGTTCCTGGTTTACAGGACTGGTGCCAATAACCCATGGAGCCGTCAAGTCCTCAGGAATCCCCAGCATAACCTGAACAGCGTCGGAGGGCTCAGACTCTCTGGTGAATATATCTACTGCCGATATCTGGAAGGTGTACCTTGTGTTATCCTTTAATCCCGAAACCTCAAATCTTGTATCTGTACACAGCCCAGAATTTATCTTTATCCAACTGTTATCAATAATTTGATATATGTTGTATCCACTCACCTCTTGTTCATCATTTGGGAACCAGGTCAAAATTGCTTTACGGTCTGCCTTTTGAACCTTTAATCCATTTGGATGTCTGGGAGCTTCCGGAAAAACAACCTGAATCGTTTTTGAAATAAGCAGTTCTTCTCCGGAATACAGTCTCACTTCAATCGGACCAGCCTCAACAGGCTTCACAATAATTTCAGCCTGACCCTTATTATCAAGACTCTTTCCTTTGGCTAAATCCCCTATATCTACCCGGCCAGATTCCAGCGGAAAACCGCCCTTTTTTGACGTAATAAGGATTTTTGTTTCCCGTCCCGCAATCAAAATCTCAGGATCTATAGTAAGTGTGACTCTGCCCGCTCTTTCAATCCACGAAAAACCGGTTATGGCATGCAGCATTAATTCACCCTTTGCAGTTAGTGTATTAATGATATAATCATATGGTCCTTGGGCTTCATCGAGTTCCACAGATGTCACTTCAGGGCCGCAGCTATAAACCAGCTCAGGCTCGGTTGACATATACAGGTCATCTCTTATCCGATATATTTTATATCCTGTTGCTCCATCCACAGCACCCCAGCTTAGGCTGACCTTTCCATCAGGCCTGTTTACCTGGTTTAATACAGGGGCAGTACCGGGTAAATTCCCGGGAACAGCTATAGACTTGTTTATTTGTTCAATATCTGCATCCCCTCCGGTCTTTAATTCATATGACTGGCCTAAAGATAACAGCCCTTCAATGGCAGGAATCAAATAATAATCCTTCCATACCGTTTCCCCTGCTTTAAGTTCAGGAATAATCTCGACCAGCTTCTGATTTGGAGCAAAGATATAATTTTGCTTTGATTCTTCCAGAAGCTCAAGCTTAACATTATATAATGATATATCTGATACATTCTCAACGCCCAGCCTTAATAGATAAGGATAGCCTTTATCTGCCCTGTCCTGAGCTTCAAGATGCATGGTTAACGCATCACCTGCCCAAACTCTGAAAGGCTCATCATTTCTGAATATTTGCTTTATTTCATCGCCAAAAGGCATTAAAACACCGTTAAATTCAGCTTCAAGCCTGTATTCTCCCTTTTTATCACCTCTGATTATCCAGCTGATGCTTTTTGTCGTTCCACCCGGAATGCTTCCCATATCTACGTATTCCCGCTGGTCTTCTCTCGTAGGTGCCAGCGAAAGTCCTTCCGGAATGGTTAATTTTGCCCAGGCATTTTCAATTACAAACTCAGGGTCTGCTGCATTCTGTATGGTAAACCCAATATCGAAGAACTCCTTTAGCCACGTTGTTTTTCCCGGTATAACCATATAAGCCATTGCCGGTACATCTTCAGGAAGAATCAGCCTTTCTCCGTAGAAGATATTCCCATCCCCATCTCCATCCTCTTCCTTTTCTCTGATAATAATTCTATTTCCGTCATCAGAAATCGTTACAAAATCATATGGAACATTTGGAGGACGGATTATTCTCTCTTTCGTAACAATAATAGGAATATCCGGCAGGTTGAATCCAAGCCCGATTTCAAATTTATAGGCATACTGATTTGCAGGATTGGTTATGTCTATTCCGGCTGCAATAATTTCATCCAAATTCATTCTTGTTGCTTTTAATTCCCCGGTTACAACCGACCCTTTTGGAAGCCTTATCATTACAGTGTTTTTCTGTCCCCTTACCATTGTCACTTTCATTGAAGCCGGTCTGAAATCTGTTTTGTATGCAAAAACCTCATAATCGCCCGGAGGAGCTACAACAAAAGCAGTGCCTACATTGTTTGTGCTGGTTTTCCAGGTTGCCCCGTCAGGGTAGTCAATAACTACACTTGAGCCCGGCAGCAGCTGCCCGGTTACATCATCAACAACTTTAACCTCCAGGACTCCTACTTCATCAACAGATACCACCTTAACGGTAATTGTGTCCGAAGAAGTATTACCTGCAGGGTCAGTTACTTTCAGGGTTGCAATGTAATTTCCCTCTTTACTGTATGAATAATTCGGCTGCGCGGTTACTCCTGTATTTCCGTCCCCAAAATCCCACAGATAGGAGGCTATTCTGTCATTATCCTTAGACAGCGTTCCGTCAAAATATGCTTCCATACCGACTGTTAAAATAAGATCATCTCCTGCAACAGAAACAGGCAGAATTTTATCTTCATTTGTTGGAACTACAGACACCGTTTCGCTTTGGCTATAGTTTCCGTATATGTCGTACGCTCTTATGTAATAGTAATATCTGATACCAGGTTGAACTCCATTGTCAACAAAGGTATTCTCGGCAGTTCTCTGCACCTGCCTGAAGGTACCGCCCAAAACCTCTGATCTGTATATGGTGTAATTTGAAAAGTCTTCTTCCTGATTTACCGGATTCCAGCTCAGGTTAACCTGCCACCCTCCCGGTGCACACGTGAGAACAGGCTGCCCAGGAGCAATATTCTTTACAAGATACCTCATTATTAATGGCCCTGTAGTATTCCCGGTGCTATCTGTTACTGTAACACTAACTTTATACCAGCCTTCCGGAAGACCGGTATTATCCCAGTAAAATGCTTCTTCAGCACTATTTATTTTACCCATGCCGTCAGAATTATAGTTTCTGGAACGCATTAATGCCCATTCATTACCTTCAGAAGTATCCTGTTGGTATTCAATTTTCATATTATCCAACGCCAGATCGTCAGTAAACCGTATAATAAACTCAGTCCTTGAATTAAGAATATCCCCTTCCAAAGGATCAATTAAATATATATATGGAGGATTTGTATCTGCCGTGAGACTGCCTACAGTTATCCCGCTGAATTCGCTCTTATTTCCGGCTGCATCAACAGCAGTGACTTTATAATAGTAAGTTTTCCCTCTCTCGATATTACGGTCTCTGAATCCCATATAGCTGTATTTATCCGGGACTATGTTTTCATACGGTCCTTCCTCTGCTTCCGATCTCCATAGCTCAAAGCCCCAGAAATCGTCAGTTGTTGGGTATTTCCACTTCAAATCCATATACCCGCCGGTCGAACTTAATGTCGGAGTTTCAGGTGCAACAGGTTTAATATGATCGACAGTATACGATACATCCTGTGAAGGTTGGCTTATATTCCCGGCCTCGTCCTCAGCAAAGGCCCTTACATAGTAATCCCCATCAGGTAAAGCTGAAACATCCCAGGTTTCATTAAAACGGATTTCTCTTACGGGTTGCTCCAAGGTTCTCTCAAGAATATCTGTCCAGCTGATGCCATCAGAAGAATATTGAAGCTTCAGCTTTTTAACCTTTACATTATCTGATGCTGTAAAGGCAGTAATTACAATACTAGCATTTCCACTGTAAATATTATGATATTCATAGCTCACTAATGGAGGAGTTAAATCGTTGCCTGAGTTTACCATAATCTCTTCAGATTCTCCTGCATTCCCCAGCTTGTCAAATGCAGTTACCCTGAACCAATAATCAGTAGCAGGCTCCAAATTTGGAATATTAATGCCTAATATGTTAAATAGCTTTTTCACCTCATGGTAGTTTCCTAAATCATCTTTCTTTTCAACCAGAAAATATGCCAGGTCCCGATCGGGTACACCATCCCATTGGAGAACTATATCTCCACCGAAGCTGGTGCCTTTAAGTCCTTCTATTGAAGGTCCCGTGTTATCTATAATATAAGCTCTGTAAAGAACTCCGTCGCTTATGTTGCCAGCGGAATCTTTTGCAATAGCACGTACCTGTACATTCCCATTAAGCGGTTTCGTTGACCAATTGAAAACAGCTGTCCCAATGGTAGCTATTGTTCCAATTGCTTTCCACCCACTGCCATCATTATATTCCAGCGTTATGCTTGATAACGCTGCATTATCCTCAGCTTTAACAGTAATCTGTGCATTTGCCCCCAGTACTGTATGGTGCTCAGGCTCAATAAGTGTCACGACAGGTGGAAAGCTGTCCTCTATTGCAGCTGCTGAGGCAATATTTGATGCTGTTCCCTCCTGATTAAACTTATCTATAGCACAAACCTTGTAGAAATACGTAAGCCCCGTCTGGACTGTGTTGTCTGAGTATATGTTACTGTCCTTTCCTTCAATTTGTTTAATCAATTCATATGCTCCATCCAAGGTGTTGGAACGATAGATGTTATATTTCGCTGTATCAATTTCCGGTGGAAGCTCCCACACCAAACCAATACTTGATTCTCCAAAGGTTGCCAGAAGATTTTGCGGTGAGGAGGGTCCTGTTCTGTCCACAAAATAGTCTGCTGTCTGGCTTGTGGAATTTCCTGCTGCATCAGTTATTGTATATCTGACTTTGTAATTTCCCGTACTTAAATTGTAAAGATTCCAACTAGATTTGAAGTAAAACTTATTGCTGCCATAATCCAAAGGTCCATCTATACTGGCATTAACAGGAAGCCAGTTATCTCCTTCAAGTGAATATTCAATTTTTGCAGAAACACCAGCCATACCGGCATTATCGCTGGCATAAACGTATAACTGCTGGGAAACCGGTCCCCCAAGCGTTGCACCTATTATCGGTGAAACGCTTTCAATATATGGCGGTATTTTATCCTCCGCAGGTGCAGCTTCTACTTCGACAGATTGTGACTCGTTTCCGAAGTTATCCCTTGACCTCACTACATAATAATAGGTAACACCGGTTTGTGCTCCGGTATCCGTATAACTGGGAGTAGTTTTACCAATGCTTCCCTGCCTTAATTCATAAGGACCTCCAGGCTTTGTACTTCGCAATACATCGTATGCATATGCAGAAATATCTTCGTCTGTAACAGCGTCCCATTCAATTAAAATACTGCCATCTCCAGGGGTTGTTCTTATATTTGATGGAGGAGTTACAAAAAGATCCAGCTTCCACGTCTTTTCCATAATCCCTTCATTACCTGCAGCATCCTTAGCAATTATTTTTACAAGGATATCTCCTGATTCAAAGCCGGAAGTAGTCCATTCATAATAAAAGTCATAGGTTATATTATCAGGTCTGGTATAGACGTTTTTGAATGCAGCCTGAAGAGGCTTCCAAGTGACACCACCATCTTGTGAACCCAAGAATTCAACACTTGTAGGTTTTTTGTTATCAGTGGCACTAACAATAAGGCTTATTACTTTTCCTCCAATGGTTACTGAATCATTAACGATAACAGCAGTAATAACCGGAGCTGTCATATCATCCTTTGCAAAAGCTGACACCACTCCGCTTAAATTCTCATTCCTGAAAGCATCCCTGGTCAATATTTTATAATAATAGGTTTTTCCTATTCCAACAGTCTTATCTGCATAGGAAGTTATTGTTTTATCAGAGATAGTTCCGATAGAATAATACCCTCCGCTATAATAGGTTGACCTCATTACAGTATAGTTATCAATATCGCTGCCTTCTGCTTTTGTCCATTCAAGAATAATTTCTCCGTCCCCTGAACGTGCAGTTAGGTTCTGTACAGCATCTACAGTTAAATCGAGAGTAAAATTCCTTTCCTGAACTGCTGCGTTTTTCGAATAATCAATGGCTGAAAATCTAAAAATATAGCTTCCCGATTTCATACCTGAAGTTGATAGTTCATAGTTAATATAATATTCTTTTTTCCCATCATAGCCTGTTCTTGAGTTTGCACCCGAAGAACTGCTCTTCCACGAAATCCCCCCGTCACCCGAATACTCCATTACAAATTTCTCTACTCCCTTTGGTGAATCATCGGTTGCAGATACATATAATCTGAGCGTAGGTCCTCCATATGGGTAATCACCCGAGGGAACGGTAGTAAATACAGGGGCGGTAGTATCCGCCAGCGGTGACGTTGAGGCCTGATTTGAGTATATGCTCTCATTTCCTGCTAAATCCAATACGGTAATAGCATAATAATATGTTATACCCTCGGAAATACTTGAATCCTCGTAGCTGGTACTGCTGGTCGTAGCAATATTCGTATAAATACTATCAGGGTCTGTCGAACGATATATCCTGTACATTGAATCTTTTTTTATATCAGCTGAAGCACTTGCCAGCCAATTTAATTTAATTTTTCCTAATTGCTGTACCGCAGTCAATTCAGTAGGGGGCTCAGGCTTGGTGTTATCAATTTTCCAGATTCTTACCGGATTACCATCAGTAGAGTTTTCCGCTTTGTCCCAAACCATTAATCTGAACTTGTAGGCGCCGTCAGCTAAAGCGCCGGTTCCACCTACGTTACCGGTAGTATCCCAATATGCTTCCGATTGTCCATATGGTATTTCCAATATGTCAATCCAGGTTGCCCCATCATCCTTTGAAACCTGAAGAACCTGTCTCTTAATATTTCCATAAATATTATCACTTGATGATATATATATTCTCGCTCTATTTCCCTGAAGATATGAATTATCTCCGGGAGAAAAAGATGATACTGTAGGCTTGACTGTATCATAAGTTACCTTTTGCTGAACGTTATGTATTATGTTATCCTTTTTTGCTACTACATTAAAAGTATTATTGAGTTGTGTTAATGTGGCGTTATACGAAAACTTGCCATCTGCACCAACTTCTACTATATTGCTGTCTACTGTTAGTTCAGTACCCGGAACTGTTGTGCCGCTAAGAATATAGTTACTATTATTTGTGTAGACATCATAACCATTATCCAAAACCACCTCTGGACCTGTGTAAAACTCAAAATCTATACTGGCATTATCACTGTAATTTCCAGCCTTATCCACCGCTTGAACCTTAAAAATATATGGAACCTCGGCATATAATCCGTATATAAAGGTGTAACTATGTTCCGGAGCATATACAGTATCTCCTTGAGGATAGGAACCATCATCCGGATTGGCATAATACTTGTAAATGTGATATTTATTTGCCCCTTCAACAGCATCCCAGGTAAATGTAATGGTATAAGGTGACACAGCTGTGTTTGTGATTGCAAAGTTTGAAGGCGCAGGCGGGGCTTTGTGATCTATCATAACAGTGCGGATTTCAGCAGCTGTTCCTCCACTTGTATCATAAGCAGTTGCTCGTAATTGCCATTCTTCCTCTAATATTGAGCTGATATCCCAGGCACCACCTAGTTCATAACCGTAATAATCCAATGAAGGAGTCTCATCCTTTAACTTTATCCATGTAGAACCATCGCTGGATGCTTCAAATACAATTCTGTTAATGGTTTTATCACTTCTAAAAGTAGCAGAATAATATAACGTATTATCTTTAGTTAAATAATTATTTACAGGAGTCATTTCTTCAAGAACAGGCTTACTGGTCGGAAGGAGGGCTTCTACGGATGGTTCAAGCTCTGACTTGTTGCCAAAGGCATCATATACTATAAACTTATATGTATATTTCTGGCCTGCTTTAACATTACTGTCAGAATATGTATCAAGATTGAAGTTTGCAGGAGTAATATAGCTATAATTTCTTTCAATTATAATATACGCCATATCGCTGACCGGATTGGTCCAATTGAGTACCATAGCGGTATTATCATCATTTGGAGCGGCAGTTATATTTGTCACTGTATCAGGAGGAGTTGCATCCTTAACCAAGGTTTCCTCTCTAGATAGTGTATTACCTTCTTCATCTGTACATATAGCCTGTATGTGTATATTTCCATCTGGAATACCTGAATCGGGTCCAATATTCATTGCAATGATATGATAGTAATGTCCGGCACCCTGATCATATTGAACTCCATAATCCGTAGAAATAAAAGGTGTAAGGTCTCGCCAGGTAACCCCATCCAGCGAGTAATTATACTGAATTGAGCTTACCGGCTTCAACGAATAAAAAGACGTACTTACCGTATAATTCAAAGAACCGTATCTATTTATTTTTTTATCCTTGTCAGAAAAAAACCAATCCTTGAATGCAATTGGGCCAGGTGTAGCAAGATTCCCTGATATTATCAGCGGATTTTGAGATTCATTTCCGCTTTTATCATATGTAACCAGCTTATACCTATATATTTTATATTTATTAGCTGTATCAACCTCAGTATCTATGTAACCGGTGCCTTCTGCTTTTGCTTCATATCCCCATCTCCAGCCATAATAATAGTATTCCTTATATATCTCACAATAAGCAAAATCAGCCGGAACAGACCAGTTTAGTACTAATGCGGTATTTTCGGAATTGGGTGCTATGGTAAGATCCGTGATATTTTCACATATCAGATCTTTTGTCAGCTCTTTTACCTCCGTTAAGTTTGCTCCATTAGTATCTGTTGCAGTTGCCTTTATCCAGAAGCTTTC
>CAZUGK010000149.1:0-1426 GCA_964619815.1 uncultured Clostridiaceae bacterium
CGTTTAATATAAAGTTAGGGGGACTAAAAATGTATAAATTGAAAAATTACATGGAAGAGCTTGTAATGAAGAAGACGGATGAAATACTAAAGCTCATGAATATCTGCAAGTGTGAGAAATGCAGGCTGGATATAATGGCTCTTACTCTGAATTCCCTGCCGGCAAAGTATGTAGTATCTGACAAAGGTGAGCTTTTTACAAAAGTCAGAGAGCTGGAGCAGCAGTTTGACGTAGACGTAGATACTGCTATAATTAAAGCAGCAGTATTTGTCAGCAAGAACCCAAAGCACAATCTCCCAGAGTAAAGATACGGATGTGAAAAAATGCTTTTCGGCTATATAAAGTGTAAAAAAGGACTGAGCCTTGTAGAGGTTTTAGTTTCGGCAGCCCTCATAACTCTTGTTTTTGGAGGATTTATAAGCGCCTTCTACTACAGCACAAATCTTAGGGTGAACAGCCAGAAGCGACTTGATGCCTATCTTTCTGCCCAGGCATGTATTGAGGAAATAAGGAACGGAAGAGGCGAGACAAGTGCAGAGTGGGAGAATAGGCCTGAACTGGAAAACTGGCTTACAAGCTTTAAGTCATATAAAGATAACGGAAGCGGTGAATTTCAAAAGGACAATGTAAAGGTAACCCTTGGGGAAGCACCTCAGGGAAACCCGCCAGTATTGATTCCAAAAGAGCTTTTCAGTCTGACTGTTGAAGTGTATTATTCTGATGAAATGGATAAGGGTAAGAATAGGTCTGTGGTTTTGGAGACAAGGTTGGGGGAACTGTAATATTCCCTGCTCTAAAAGGTTGTGAAATTATGTACAGCAGCGTATTGAATAATAAAAAGGGTGCGGCATTACTTTATGTAGTGCTGGTTATTTTTATCGTCATTACAATGAGTGGAATAATATTAAACATGCTCACTTATGAGATAAAAGTCAATAAAATCACTGAGGAAAACCTGAGAGCAAAATACCTTGCTGAAGCAGGCGTAGAGCATGCTATGCTGGAGGTTGGCAAGAAGGATGATGTAATGGTGTATGATGACGCCGGCAATGCGTTATACCAGTACAGCGTGGCCTTATCCGGCGGAATTATCAGAATAGAAGCTTACGGATATATCAATAATGCAAAGAGGATTAAGATACATTGCGAGATTAAGAACGATACTATTTCAAAATGGGAAGAAACTCAGTTAAAGTGAGAAGGCAGGTGATTTGAATGCTGCTTAAATATATTAAAAATAGAAGGGCCTTTACTTTAATTGAATTGATGCTTTCAATTTCGCTATTCAGTATAATAATACTGATCAGCTTCAGTATAGTGAATTATGTGCCCAAGCTGACCAAGGTGCAGTCAACCCAGTTCAGCGAGAGGACTTATGTGCGCAGCGCCCTTGCGGATATAACGAGGACAATACAAAGTGCGAGGT
>CAZUGK010000149.1:1436-10365 GCA_964619815.1 uncultured Clostridiaceae bacterium
CAATCACCGGAGCTTCTCCGATAGTTTTTACCTCTGAGGGCAATAATGTGTCATACAAGTTTTCTGCTGCTGAAGGCAAGGTACTGAAGGTTGTCGGAACCGAAAGCCATGCACTGATGGAGTCGATTGAAGACTTTGAGCTGACTAGTACTGATAACGAAATATTCGACGTGACATTAAAGACCCGTGAAGAGGGGAAAACGTACAGTTTCAAGGTCAGTTCCAGAAGTACTGCCAAGGCAAGTACGGATTTCCCGATAAGTACAATAGACCCTGTGCGGAGTGAATTTGATAAGAATGAGCTTAATATTGCAAAGCATAAAGATATAACAGTCAAGCTTGATTTAAACGGTAATATCTTTGTCGGCTTGCAGGACGGGTCAGGAGGGCTGGGCAGCGGCTCAGACTATACATATGATGAGGCTGCAGACGAGATAGTTATAAGCAAGGAATATTTGAAAAAGCAGTCCAACGGGGAGCTGGAGATAGTATTTGATGTAAGCTCGGGGGCGGACCCGGTTCTTATAGTTAATATAACTGACACCCGCTCAAATATAAAGGTAGCTGGAAATGCATATGAAGATGAAATTGCAAGGATGAATTATCCTGACAATTTAGACATAGACAGCTATGATTCCGGATGGATATTGAAAATTACCAGTGGAACAGTAAAAACAAGAGTTTCTGACGCGGACCTCACATTTGAAGGGCTGCCCGAAGGACTCAGTGCTTCTGCAGAAGGACTGAAAGGCAATAGAATCAAAATCACTCTTTCCGGGAGAGCTTTTGCGCCTGTTTCATCAACTGTTAAAATAGGAATAATCATAAAAGGCTCTGTGGTAGAAGAGACAGCTGCATTGGATTCAGACCCTGTAGAGGTGCTTTTGCTGCCTGGCGGCTTCTATGCCTCACCGGAGCATAGCCTGCTGTTTACAAACGAGCTTGTTATCGTCAGCAATACCGACATAACCGGTGATATTGTAATTGGACGTGGGAAACCCATAACTACAATAAACAGTAATGTCGATATTTATGGATACTTATATGTGGATTCCAGCCTTACAATAAATTCTAATTTTAAAGTTGGAGCTTCCTCAAAGAATGCGAAGCTTTTTGTTAAGGGCTCTGTGCTGAATCAGAGCAATACAAAAATATTTGGAGATTTATTTTATAGGGATGAACTGACAGACAACAGCAAATTAACTGTCACGGGTGTCGTGCAGCAAAGGACTGTGGAAATCCCGGAAGTGAGTATTCCCAAGGCAAGGCCTGAACAATGGTATATTAATAACGGATATACGATTATAAGCGACTCATGGACTCCGGTTACCCTTAAAGACAATGGGAAGTATTACTTTAAAGATAATTATTCGTTCAATAGCATCAACAAAAATGTAGATAATGTTACTATTGTAGGAATGAAGGATATTACAATCAACTCAAATTTCTCGGGAAGCGGCATATTATTTACTCCTAGCGGAAAAATAACTGTTAACAGCAGATTTGATTTTATAGGCATATGTGTCAGCCAGGCTACAGTATTGGCCAGTAACACCGACCTGACATTCAAGCCTTATACCGAACTGCCCTTTAACTAATACTTTTATAAAAGACATTTAAGGAGCGCAATATGATATTATTTGGACCATCTGGAAACTCGGATATTTTTTATGAGCAGGGCTATAAAAGCTCACTTGAAATGCCTGCCTGGCTTAAGAATATGGGACTAGATGCCTATGAATACTCCTGTGCCAGAGGAGTGCGGATCAAGCAGGATATGGCTGAAAAGCTCGGAGCAGAAGCAAAAGATAACGGCATTTCGTTGAGTGTGCATGCTCCATATTATATAAATCTTGCATCAGAGGATTCACAAGCGATAGAAAAATCCTTTGAATACATTATCGATACTTCAAAAATAGCAGATGCTATGGGTGCAAAGCGGGTTGTACTGCACCCCGGCTCCCTGGGCAAGCTTACCAGAAGCAGAGCCTTCGAAAATATCAGAAACAACCTTGGCAAAGTATTGGAAATAATGCACAGAAAGGGAATCAGAGCGGCCTTGTGCCCTGAGACTTTAGGAAAGAAGAATCAGATGGGAACACTGGATGAGATACTGGAGCTTTGCCTTATGGATAAAGCTATGATACCGACTCTTGATTTTGGACATCTGCATGCACTTAATGCAGGAGCACTGAAAAAGAAAAGCGATTATGAAAAGGTATTTGACAGATTGTTTGCTGTTCTTGGAGATGAAAGAGCCAAAGTCATTCATATACATTACAGTAAGGTAGAGTTTACGGAAAAGGGCGGAGAAAAGAAGCACTGGTCCTATGACGATACCGAATACGGACCGGAATTCGAGCCGCTGGCAGAGTGTCTCATCGAATATGGCGTTTCTGCAACAATCATAAGTGAATCAAGGGGTACTATGGCAGAGGATGCCCTTAAGGTAAAAAAAATTTATGGCAGAATAGCAGGGGAATACTTGTCCGGTTTGGAAATATTATGATAATATTATATTATTCATGGATATTTTCAGGGCGGTTACGTAAAGTTGGTTATAAAAATATTTTTAGCTCATAAAGAGCTGTATATTATTTGAAAGGGGTTAGGGTTGTAATGCAAAGAGTTGATAATTTAAGAAACTTAATGTCAGCGGAAAGACTGGACGGAGTGTTTGCATACTCTAATGAGAACAGAAGATATTTAAGCGGATTTACCGGTTCTACAGGTTATGTTGTGATAGGAAGAGACAATACTGACTTTATTACTGATTTCAGATATATGGAGCAAGCAGGAAAGCAGTGCAAGGGCTATGAAATAGTAATACAGAGAAGCAACCTAATGGAAATGATAGGAGAGTCCATAAGAAAGGGTAATATTAAAAGGCTTGGGATTGAAGAAGAATTCATGACTGTAAGCTTCTATGAAGAGCTGAAGAAAGCTTTGCCCGGAATTGAACTGGTACCGGCAGGCAAAATTTTTGCAAAGCTCAGGATAAGGAAGGACAGCTCGGAAATTGAGAATATAAGGAAGGCTGCAGAGATAGCAGATGAAGCCTTCAAGCATATATTAACCTATATAAAACCAGGCATGCGCGAGACAGAAGTAGCTTTAGAGCTGGAGTATTACATGAAGAAAAAGGGAGCCTCAGGCACATCCTTTGACACTATAGCTGCTTCCGGTGTCAGATCTTCAATGCCGCATGGAATAGCATCGGAAAAAACAATCGAAAATGGAGAGTTCTTGACACTTGATTTCGGTTGCGTTTATAATGGATATTGTTCAGATATGACAAGAACAGTATTTATTGGCAAAGCGACTGAAAAACACAGGAAGATATATGATATCGTGTTAAGAGCGAATGCTGAGGCATTTAAAGCCATAAAGCCGGGTGTTACAGGAAAATCCGTGGACAGTGTCGCACGAGATATAATTGCCTCTGAAGGTTATGGAGAATATTTCGGACATGGCCTGGGTCATGGTGTTGGACTTGCGGTTCATGAAGGCCCAATACTCAACCAGCGTGGAGAAGAGATACTTGAAGCAGGCATGATAGCAACCGATGAACCGGGTATATACATTCCCGACTTTGGCGGAGTAAGGATTGAGGATTTGGTGCTTGTAACAGAAACCGGAGCAGAATCCCTCAGCAAATCGCCGAAGGAGCTTATTGAACTATAGACATCGAAGACCTGCCCTAACTGCGCATCCAGACCCATAAGGAATACCTGGGCATGCACGAGCCACGCGCCTCGTACCAAGACCCAAGAGGAATACCCAATAGTTCAATACATGTATATCATTTCGCAAAATTTAAGACAATTATTGTAGAAGGTTTTTTGCGATTAATATATTTAATAAACATATGGAGGGATATGATTAATGTTATCAGCTGGTGAATTTAGAAAAGGTTTAACATTTGAAATGGACGGAAATATATATACAATTGTAGATTTTCAGCATGTTAAGCCAGGTAAGGGAGCTGCTTTTGTAAGGACAAAAATAAAAAACATCATAACCGGAGCAGTAACTGAAAGAACCTTTAACCCAACAGATAAATATCCAAAGGCACACATAGAGAGAAAAAGCATGCAGTACTTATATGAAGACGGCGGTTTGTACTACTTCATGGACAATGAGACCTACGAGCAGATACCTCTCAATCATGACCAGGTTGAGGATGCCATTATGTATCTGAAACCAAATGATACAGCCAACATCAAATTCTATAAGGGCGAAGCTTTTTCTGTAGAGCCTGAAAACTTTGTAGAAATGGAAGTAACTCAGACAGAGCCTGGTTTCAAAGGCGATACGGCAACTGGCGCTACTAAGCCTGCTACTTTAGAAACTGGAGCAACTGTCAACGTACCTTTGTTTATAAACATAGGTGACAGAATCAGAATAGATACAAGAACCGGAGAATACATGGAAAGATTATAGTACACCCGGAAATTTATGGATAATATGCACTCCAAGTAATGCATATAGAAACCAATACTGGAGAGAATACTTAAAGTAGAAAAAATAAAGGAGGAGAACAAATGGAATACTTATACGAAAGAGTAGCCTACCTTAAAGGCCTGGCAGAAGGAATGAAGGTGGACGAATCAACTGATCAGGGCAAATTAGTTACCAAAATTATAGATGTATTAAGTGATTTTGCAGATGCAATCAATGAGCTCAATGAATCACAGAATGAGCTGGATGAATATGTAGAAGCAATAGATGAGGATCTCTCAAATTTAGAGGATGACCTGGATTTTGATGATGATGAGTATGATGAATTTGATGATGAAGATGACTACGACTACATTGAGGTTGAATGCCCGCACTGCAAGGAATTTGTTTATCTTGACGAAGACCTTGTAGAAAGCGGTGAGCAGGTTATCTGCCCTAACTGCCATGAAGAAATCGAATTTGAAACAGAATGCGGCTGTGGCTGCGATCATGACCACGAATAATTAATAACTAAATAGTACATTAAAGACTCAATTGAATCTTAAGATTCAATTGAGTCTTTTTATATTCTTAGTAATTATTTCAGATAAGCAGTCATATCTATAGTACAAATCAAAATTTGTACAAAGGATATGATGAAAAAATGAATAATGAGACTAAGATTTTAGAGGTTCTGGATTATCTGCCGAAGCAAATAAGAGCCATGATAAAAAAGCTGCCGGCCGGAACACTGACAACCATTGAAGAAATACGTTTAAGGCTTGGAAAACCTTTGAGTCTTGCAGGCTGCGGAATAGAAATATTCCTTAGTCCTGAAGGGAAAGCCGGTGCATCAGCAGCTGAGGCTTATCTGGTAAGGGAGGAAGACCTGAAAAGCTCACTGCAGCTGGTATGCAATTTTTCAATGTATTCAGTTGAGGAGGAACTGCGGAATGGTTTTGTAACTATAAGCGGCGGGCACAGGGTCGGGATATGCGGACGGGCAGTGATGGAAGCCGGTAAGGTTAAAACGTTGAAGGATATCAGTTATATGAATTTCAGAGTTGCAAAGCAGATTTTAGGTGCTTCTGACAAAATGATAGACTATTTGATACGTTCACCTGATTTAATATATAACACCCTTATTATATCCCCCCCCCAATGCGGCAAGACCACCTTGTTAAGAGACCTTGTCCGGAGGTTCAGCAGCGGGGTTGATTCTCACAGGTTCAAAGGAATGAAGGTTTCCCTGGTGGATGAGCGTTCAGAAGTTGCTGCTTGCTCAATGGGCATACCGAGGAATGATGTGGGAATAAGGACAGATGTTCTGGATGGGTGTCCCAAGGCTGAGGGAATTATTATGATGATCAGGTCAATGTCTCCGGAAATTGTGGCTACCGATGAAATTGGAAGGAAAGAAGACGCTGATGCCATAATCGATGCTGTGAATGCAGGGGTGAAGGTTGTTACCACTATACATGGCAGCAGTGTGGGAGACTTTCTCAACAAACAGGATTTGAACCGGATACAAAGGGGAGTTTTTGAAAGATACGTGATTTTAAGCAAAAAAGACGGTGTGGGAACACTGGAAGCAGTGATGGACGGAAACTTCAGCACATTGTATGCCAGAAAGGATAAATGAGGGGATTTAATGCTTTTAAAAATTATCGGAGGTCTGTTGGTGGTTTCGGCAAGCGGTTTGCTCGGGATACTATTTTCCAACAGATTGTCATTAAGACACAGGGAATTGAAAAGTATGAGAAGCTTCATGCAGATGCTGGAGACTGAAATAATATACGGGGCCACGCCTTTGCCTGTTGCTCTTTACAACATATCAAACAAATCAGAGGGACTTTTAAGCAGGTTTTTCGCTGCGGTATCAAAGAGCCTTACGGACAGAAGCTTCTACACAGTAAAAGATGCATGGATTTATTCAACTGAAGAGGTGCTTATGGAGTCCTCGCTTCAAAGAGCGGATATTGAGCTGATAAAGAGCTTTGGAAACATACTGGGCTGCTCTGACAGAGAAGATCAGAAAAAACACTTTGAGCTTTTTTATCTTCAGCTTAAGCATCAGGAGGATGCCGCACAGGAAGAGATAAAGAGAAGTGCAAAAATGTACAGAAGCCTGGGTTTTTTACTTGGAATTGCAGTATTTGTAGTTTTGGCATGAGTAAGAAATGGGAGGGAGCAGTAAAATGAATGTTGATCTTATATTTAAAATTGCAGCCATTGGCATAGTAATAGCAGTGTTAAACAGGGTGCTCAACCAGTCGGGCAGGGAAGAAATGGCTATGATGACTACATTAGCAGGTGTAGTGGTTGTTCTTATGATGGTAATAAGCTTGATAAGCAATTTGTTTGACAGTGTAAGAACAATGTTTCACTTATAGGGTGATATTATGGATATCATGAAAATCGTTACGGTAGGAATAATTGCGGCTGTGCTTGCCGTGCTGCTGAAGGAAGAAAAGCCGGAGATAGCGATTCTGGTAAGCATTGTCACCGGCCTTGTCATATTCGTATTCCTTATAACCAAGCTTAACTCCGTGATATCAGTGTTAAGGTATTTTGCAGGTAAGGCAAATATTGACGTATTGTATTTTTCTACTATTTTAAAGGTAATTGCCATAGCATACATAACTGAGTTCGGGGCTCAGGTATGCAGAGATGCCGGTGAGGGTGGAATTGCATCCAAGATAGAGCTTGCAGGGAAGGTCCTGATTATGGTCATTGCCATACCAATACTTGCGGCATTGATGGACATAATGATAAAAATTATTCCATAGGGGGATAAACATGCGAAAAAGCATAACTTTTTTTATGATAATTATCCTGTTTTCCATGTGTGCCGCATATGGCGACGACACCAAGGATATTTTACAAAGCCAGCTTGACAATCTGGACATAAGCGAGATAGAGAAGTTCGTTGACAACATAAACAGGGAGTCGGACGGCTTTATACCGGAGGTAAATATTAAAGACCTGGTAATGGGCCTGTTTCAGGGCAATACCGTAGACAATCTGAAGGAAATAGGCAATGGCATAGTAAGCTTCTTCTTCAAGGAAGTAATAAGCAATTTCAGTATAATGGGAAAGCTCCTGATACTGGCAATATTTTGTGCAATACTGCAGAATCTTCACAGTGCCTTTGAAGAGGATGCAATAGGCAGGTTGGCATACAGCATATGCTACATACTGATTATAATAATGGCGATAAAAAGTTTTAATGCTGCCATGCAGATAGGAGTTAAGGCAATAGATTCAATGGTAGGCTTTATGCAGGCACTTATGCCGACCTTGCTGGCGCTTCTGGCTGCCGTGGGTGGCATTACTTCTTCGGCTGTATTCCAGCCGCTGCTTTTTAGTTCCATAACCCTGATAACGACAATAATAAAAGTTTTTGTGATGCCGCTCGTACTCTTTTCCGCAGTACTCAGCATACTGAACAACCTCTCGGAGTCCATAAATATTTCGAGGCTGGCATCTCTCTTAAAGCAGGTAGCAGTGGGAGTGCTGGGACTGGTACTTACTGCCTTTACGGGAGTAATAGCAGTGCAGGGAATAGCCTCATCTTCAATAGATGGAGCGACTATAAGGACAGCAAAATTTGCGGTGGATAACTTCGTTCCTATAGTGGGAAAGTTTCTGTCTGATGCTTTTGATGCAGTGGTAAGCTGTTCAATGATACTGAAAAATGGGATAGGCCTGGCAGGCTTTATGATATTGCTGCTTATTTGCAGCTTTCCTCTGATTAAGATGTTTTCAATAGTATTGATTTATAAATTGGCAAGCGCACTTATACAGCCTATTCTCGACAATCAAATCGTACAATGCCTGAATGACATGAGCAATGCAATGCTTATTCTGCTGACCTGTGTAATATCGGTGGCAGTAATGTTTTTTATGGCATTGACGGTGATAATGGGTGTCGGCAATATGACAGTAATGGTCAGGTAGGTGATTCGATGGCTGATTTTTTAAGAAGCTGGATTATGAATATCACTGTGATAATCATATTTGTAATGTTTCTGGATACGGTAATGCCCAATAATTCGATGAAGCGTTACATTAATGTAGTTGTAGGACTTTTGATTATCATAGTTGTGATAAAACCTTTTGTACTTGTCAAAGACTACGCCGAAAGCTTCAACAATGAGTTTGCGGAAGTCTCAAACTTTATTGATCAAAGCGGAACGGGCGCGGAAAACGTTGAAGTAAGCAAGTTTCAACAGCAGCAAGCAGTTGAAATCTTTGAAGATAACCTGAAAAGGCGGATCCGGAAGCTGGTTGAGGACAGTGCAAAGCCTGATTATAATGATGTATCGGTTGAATTGGAGTTGGAGAGAAATTTTGAAAGTGAGGATTTTGGCAATATAAAGTCCATAACAGTTAGTCTGGAGAGCAGCAGTAAAGAAGTAATAGAAGTGGATCGGATAAAAATAGCGACTGACAAGAGGATAGGGGAAAATAAAAATGTAATTAATAA
>CAZUGK010000150.1:0-2327 GCA_964619815.1 uncultured Clostridiaceae bacterium
GATTATTTGACTTCGCCGTTTTATTATAAGAATATGGCTGTTGTGTGAGTCGATATACTGAATTTATGCGTCTATACTCTCTTTTCCCTTCTCCATTCATAATCCCATACACTTCTAAATATAATAAATTGACCCCAATATTTATATTCAGAGGTATATCATGAACAGAAGCAATATTTCCACCCTGATATATTCCATTATCTTTTGCGTGCTTGTAGCCTGCATAATCATGTATCCGACCGAAGCCTTCTCCGCTTCATTGGACGGCCTGAAGCTTTGGTTTAACGTAGTTTGTCCTGCCCTGCTCCCCTTCTTTATCTGCGTTGAGATACTTATAGGCCTGGGTATCGTAAGCTTCTTTGGCTCTACCTTCAAACCTCTTATGAGGCCCGTATTCAAAGTTCCCGGCGAAGGCTCCTTCGGTTTTTTTATGAGCATATCCTCCGGATATCCCGTAGGTGCCAGGATTACTGCCAAGCTTCGCCAGGAGAGGCTTTGCACTTCAGTTGAGGGGCAGAGGCTTTTAAGCTTGTGCAGCACCTCCGGTCCGCTGTTTATAATCGGAGCTGTTGCCACCGGAATCATGAAAAATCCTGCCCTTGGCTTATTTCTTGCATTAGCTCATTATTTGTCAGCAATTACAGTCGGATTTCTTATGAGATATTACGGAAAAGAACAAGAATCAGCTAAAAAGAACCTCATATCAAACCCGGTAGCTGATATGCTGGAATACAGGAAAAAGGACGGACGCCCTATAGGAGTGCTTCTGGGAGATGCTGTTAAAAATGGAGTCAACATGATACTGATGATCGGAGGCTTTGTCATTTTCTTTTCTGTGATAGCCCGCATGCTTAAAATATCAGGTTTACTGAGTTCCATCTCGGCAATACTGTCAAAGGTAATTCCCTTTGATGCAGTAACATCCGATGTTATATCCAGTCTCCTCATTGGCTTTTTGGAGGTTACCAATGGGGCTAAAGAATGTGCGCTGCTTCAAGTGCCTTTAATATATAAGATAATTATGGTCAGCTTCATGATGGGCTTTGGAGGGCTTTCAATCAATGCTCAGGTGATGAGTATAATAGCCGAAACAGACCTGAAAATCGGTATATATTTCATATTAAAGCTGCTCCAGGGAATATTTGCTTCCATATATTCGTATATCCTTGTCATACGCTTTTCTGATCTGCAGGTGTTCAATCTTTCTGAAAAACCGGGAATGGGTATGTGGAATGCTGACGGAAGCTTCAGTTTTATGGATATGTTTATAAATTCAAGCATATATCTGATACTGGTACTTATTTTCATGCTGATAGTATTTTTTATCAACAATAAAAGAGGCCTCGTTCATAAAAGCCTCTTAAAATAAAACAGCGTAAAGCTATATATGTCGTGAATATGTACTTTTCATGACATATGAATCAAAGAAAATGTTTCCCACTATATGTATTCAAAGTAATATGTTTAGTGCGAAACATACAGTGCTTAACTTTTGAAATTCTTAAGCTCGTCCCTGTTATTTTTAATGGTATCTATTATATTGGCAGCATGCTTTTCAAGCTCCGCCAACAGCTCATCCGCATATGCCTTAGAGCCAAGCCTTATTTTTTTCGCATCTATCTGAGCGGCAATAATTACTTCCTTTGCCTGCTCATTGGCCTTTTTCATGATATCGCTTTCATCAATAAGTTCTTGTATCTTTCTATCCGCTTCCCTCTTAAGGACTTCCGCTTCTTTCTCCGCTTCCGCCAGTACTTTTTTGCGTTCCTCCTTAATCTTGGCCATCTTTTCCTCGCATTCCCTTCTTAGGGCTTCTGCTTCTTTTTTTGCTTCTATCAGGATTTTCTGTCTTTCTTCCTTTATCCACTGAGCTTGTTTTACTTCATCGGGAAGCTTTATTCTTATATCTTTAATAATTTCCTGAAGTTCTTCCTTATTTATTACTGATTTACTGGACAAAGGCAGATTCGGTGCCTTTTCCAATATATCCTCAAGAGCGTCAAGTAGCAACATAACCTCCATAATATAGACCCCCTATCTAAATCTTTTATGTATTTCATTTTCTATTACTTCCGGTACCAATCCTTTTATACAGCCGCCAAACCGTGCAACTTCTTTTACTATGCTTGAGCTTAAATATGAGTATTTGCTGCTTGTCATCATAAATACCGTCTCAACATCAGGATATAACTTCTTATTCATAAGAGCCATCTGCAGTTCATATTCAAAATCCGAAACAGCTCTTAAGCCCTTTACTATTACATTGGCATTTTTACTTCTTGCATATTCTGTTAAAAGACCTGAAAAACTATCTATTTCCACATTTT
>CAZUGK010000150.1:2337-7568 GCA_964619815.1 uncultured Clostridiaceae bacterium
TGCAGCATGTCTTTCTCAGCATCTCCACTCTCTCCTCAACCGAGAAGAGCGGTTGCTTGTTAGGGTTGTTCAATACTGCTACTATAACCTTGTCAAATAGTTCCCCTGCTCTCTCTATTATATCTATATGTCCATTGGTAGCAGGATCAAAGCTTCCAGGACAGACTGCTATTTTCAAATTTACTCCTCCTTTTGCTGCGTTTGGTTGCTGGTAGTATAGAACGATAAACTAGTGTTTCCATATTTCTTGATCCGGTACTTATGCAGCCTGCCTATGCTTTGCGGCATGTCGTCCCCGGAATCATGCTCAACTACAATCAATCCTGTTTGAGTGAGTATAGGGTTTTTATCAATGGCCTCCAAAGCATTTTGAGCCATTCCGACTCTGTAAGGCGGGTCAATGAATATGATATCAAACTGCTTTTTGAAATTGTACAGCTTTCCTATTGCTGTAGCATAGTCTGTATGGAACACCTCTGCGTTACCTTTAATGTTCAGATTATCCAGGTTCCCTTTCAGTACTTTTATACTCTTTATGTTTGCATCTATAAAAATCACGTGCTTTGCTCCGCGGCTCAGTGCTTCAATTCCTATACCGCCCGTACCGCCGAACAAATCTAGGAAAACGCTGTCAATTATACTATCTCCAAGAATACTAAACAAAGCTTCCTTGACTTTATCCGAGGTAGGCCTGATATCCATACCTTCTATCCGGTCAAGCCGCCTTCCTCTGAACTCTCCTGCAATAACTCGCAAATAACTAGCCTCCAATACGTATAGCGAAATATTTCACCAGTTGCTATTGATTCGCACTATTCCCGGCAGGAATGTACATTCAATATGTTTTTTAAGTAAACATCAATATGTCCGATTTTTCAATTACATTTTAACATAAATACTATTATTATACAAAAATATATTTATATTTTATCGTATTTTGGAGTTTTTCAAAAGAATTATACGGCAAAAAGTATTATTCAATACGAATAAAAAAGTTGATATTGAACACCATATATATCAGGGATGTTAGTTAATTGAAACTATATTTCCCCATAGAGCTCTTCCTTCAATTTCTCCTCTCCCGATACTGGTGTCAATTACTTTAGCATTAAGCTCCGAGTATTGCCGCCAGTATTTTTTCTTTATTTTGAACAAATACGGAAGCTGCATTTAAACCCAATTTGCTTATTAGTATTTAATAAGGAGACTTCGGTATATAAAGGTTATTAAAAAAAAGGCGTTGACCTTGCAAGCCAACGCCTTTTGTTCTTATCTTCTTCCTGACATGCCTCTTTCTGCCTGTTCAATCATTCTTCTTACCATTTCTCCGCCAACTTTGCCGCACTCCCAGGATGTCTTATCTCCATTATAACCTGTAAGATCTGTTCCCATTTCAGTTGCGATCTGATCCCTGAAAGTCTTTAAAGCAGCCTTTGCCTCTGGTATTAAAGTCCTGTTTGATGTATTGCTCCTTGCCATATGTAGCACCTCCTGTTTATTTTACTATTATTAATTTACTCTAATTACAATTTTTTAAACTCTGTAATTTATGTTAACTTAGGAAAAATGCTACTAATTCAATGTAATTTCATCCAATATTTTTTGGAACCTGCTGTCCAGTATAGCTTTCATCCTTTTGTATTCTTCATTGGAAAGCTTATCATTTTCGTGTATGTATTCTACAGCATCCTTTGAAAGCTTAAGAAGCTTCACGTCACGGAAGATATCAGCAAGCTTGAAGCCTGGAAGCCCATGCTGTCTTTGTCCTAATATCTCCCCGCTTCCCCTGAATTCCAGGTCCTTTTCAGCTACTTCAAAGCCATTCTCAGTTTTTGTCATGTATTTCAGCCTTTCCAGTGCTGCTTCATTTTTGGTATCCGAAATGAGTATGCAGTAAGACTGGTGCTCTCCTCTTCCTACCCTGCCGCGCAATTGGTGCAGCTGAGCCATGCCGAATCTGTCCGCATCCTCTATAACCATGAAAGTGGCATTGGGTATGTTTACCCCTACTTCAATTACTGTAGTTGATACAAGTATATGAACATCCCTTTCCCTGAACCTTTCCATAACTTCATTCTTTTCATCGGCCTTCATTTTACCGTGAAGCAGTCCTACCTTGTAGTTCTTAAAATACTTTTCCTTTATTTCCTCGCTGTACTCTACCGCTGAGTTAAGTTCAAGCTTTTCAGACTCTTCAACCAGAGGACAGACGAAGTATGCCTGTCTCCCGGCATCAAGACCTTTTTTGACGAAATTCATAAGCCTTTCCTTTTTAGTGGAATCAATAAAGTAAGTCTCAATCTTTTTTCGGCCCGGAGGCATTTCATCAATTATTGAAACATCAAGATCTCCATATACTATTAAGGAAAGGGTGCGTGGTATCGGAGTCGCAGTCATTACCAGCATATCCGGGTTCTCTCCCTTTGCTGACAGCAGCGCCCTCTGCCTTACACCGAACCTGTGCTGTTCATCAGTTATCACAAGCCCAAGCTTATTGAAGCTGACGTTGTTCTGTATAAGCGCATGAGTACCTACTACTATGTCTATTTTTCCCTCTTGCACTTCCTTCAGCACCTTTTCCTTTTCCTTTGGCGTCATGCTTCCTTTCAGCAGTCCGATTGCCATGCCTGTATCCTCAAACAATTGTTCAAGGGTACACATATGCTGCTCTGCCAGTATTTCCGTTGGCGCCATCATTACGCCCTGATACCCGTTTTGTACGCACTTGAAAAGAGCAAGGGCAGCGATTGCAGTCTTACCTGAGCCCACATCACCCTGAACCAGTCTGTTCATGATATTTGGGCTTTCCATATCCTTGCTTATTTCTTCAAAAACCCTTTTTTGAGCTGAAGTAAGCTTAAAAGGAAGCTTGTCTATGAATCCCTGAATATCAACGGTTTTATCAAAGCATATGCCTTTTTTGCCTTCATTGTTTATTTTCTTTATATGTATTAACCCTGACTGCAGCATAAAGAACTCTTCAAAAATGAGCCTTCTTCTTGCCAGCCCCAGAGTATCCTGGGATTCAGGGAAATGAATGTTGTTAATGCAGAAGTTTATTTCAGCAAGCCCGTATTTTTTTCGAAGCTCTTCAGGAAATACATCAGCAAGCTTTTCATTGATATGCTGCAGTGCAGCATATACAGCCTTCCTTATATCCTTCTGTGTCAGTCCCTCAGTAAGGGAGTAGTAGGGGGCAATCCGCATCAGATTTACACTGTCCCCTCCCGTTACCCTTTCATATTCCGGCGTTTCTATGACCAAGTCCTTTCCTATGCGTTTGACCTTGCCATGCATAAGGATCTCTTCGCCCTCATTAAAGGTGTTTTTTATGAACCTGTTGTTGAACCATACAGCGTTTAGCCTGCCGGTATCATCGAATACTGAAAGCTTTGTTATAATGAGCCTGTTTTTTGTTCTGACTTCCTGAGCTTTTCCTGCGGTGCGGACCTTGACTGTATAGCTTCCTTCCGGCTGCAGGTCCCTGATTTTTGTAATTTCGCTCTTATCCTTGTAGGCTTTCGGATAATATTCAAGCAAATCCTCTATAGTGTTCAGGCCAAGCTTTTTAAAAAGCTTGGCCTTTGTTGGTCCTATTCCTTTTATAGTTTGTATGGAAATGTCCAAATAACCCATTTGTACACCTCAATATGCTTACTCTACCGAGAGTATATAATAGTATAATGGCTGTCCGCCGAAGTGCAGCTCGATTTCACAATCCTTGTAATATTCGCCGATTTCTTCAGCCAGCTTCTCAGCTTCCTCTTCCGTCACATCACTGCCATAATATATCGATATCAGGGATGAATCATCATCAATCATCTCTTCCAGTATCTTGCGGCTCACTTCGATGGTATCCTTCCCCGCCCCTTTTATTTTTCCTTCAACCATTCCGATAATATTGCCTTCTTCTATGTTTATTCCGTCGTAATTGGAATTTCTTACTGCAAAGGTTACCAACCCGGACTTCACACTTGCAATGGCCTTTTCTATCTTTTTGTTG
Organism: uncultured Clostridiaceae bacterium; assembly: GCA_964619815.1. Taxonomy (GTDB): domain Bacteria; phylum Bacillota; class Clostridia; order Lutisporales; family Lutisporaceae; genus BRH-c25. The sequence goes on from CAZUGK010000150.1 coordinate 6,341, forward strand.
TTTTCCTCTACACTTTTTTCGTAGTCAATTGACATAAGCGCTGATATTCCCTGTGGAATAGTCTTTGCCGGAACAACTACCACATTCTTTTCTGCCAAAGTTTTTGCCTGGTTGGCAGCAAGTATTATGTTGCTGTTGTTAGGAAATATGAATACTGTTTCTGCGTTTACCTTGTTTATGCTTTTTAAAATATCCTCAGTGCTTGGGTTCATGGTTTGTCCACCCTCGATTATTTCATTTGCACCCAAGTCTTTAAATACATTGGAAATTCCTTCTCCTGTAGCAACAGCTATGGCTCCATATCTTTCCATAGGTTCGGAAGTATTGTTCTCTGCTGCTTCTGAAGCTTTGTAATCCTCTTCTTTAACCAGCAGCTCCCTGTGCTGCTCTCTCATGTTGTCTATCTTTATTTTTGACAGTTCTCCGTTTGTAAGTGCCAACTCCAATACCTTTCCGGGGTTATTGGTATGTATATGCACTTTCAGGAGGTTTTCATCCCCTACTACTACCAGGGAATCTCCCAGAACCGAAACTGTATCTCTGAACTTTTCCAGACTGATTTCCTTACCTTTTATAAAAAACTCGGTACAATAACCGAAGTTGATTTCTTCAGCTTTAAAAAACGGCCTTTCTTCTGCTTCAACTTCCTGTTCGGCTTCCGCAGCCTGTTTTAATTCAAGCAATTCTCCGGTCTTTAGTGCCTGATGCATTCCTTCGAATATTCTTATCAGTCCTTTGCCTCCTGCATCAACCACTCCCGCGTTCTTTAACACCGGAAGCATTTCAGGAGTCTTTTCCAATACGGTATTTGCCTTATTTATGATTTCTTCCAGGAACAGTATTATGTCATCGAAGTTGTCGGAAATTTTGACTGCATGTTCTGCAGTCTCACGTATTACTGTCAGTATCGTTCCTTCAGTTGGCTTCATTATAGCTTTATATGCCGTATTGGAGCCTTCCAAAAGTGCATTTGCCAGTGTTTTTGAATCTATACTGCTTTGATTTTTCAATGCTTTGGCAAAGCCTCTCCATATCTGAGACAATATGACGCCAGAGTTGCCCCTTGCTCCCATCAATGAGCCGTTTGAAGCAGCATCTGCAACAGTATGGACTTCATTGTCCCTGGCCGCTTTTATTTCCTTAACAGCCGACTGCATTGTAAGAGACATATTTGTGCCTGTATCTCCGTCTGGCACAGGAAATACATTAAGCGCATTTACAGATACTT
>CAZUGK010000150.1:7578-9972 GCA_964619815.1 uncultured Clostridiaceae bacterium
ATACTTTATTATTTTCCAGGTTATTCGCACCAGATATTATCATATTTTTAAGTTGCACACCATCAAGATATTGTGTTGACAAGATCTGAACCTCCTTATTCAAATTCGCCTCGGACAATTTTCGCCCCGATTTTGTTCACGTCAATAAAATAATTTCCTTTGCAAAATCGTATGCATCTCCCGGAGGCTTTATCATACCCGGCAGAGTATTCTGCTGAATATGAATAAACTATACTCTGACGCCCTGTACATTTATATTTACTTTCTTAACCTTGAGACCGGTAAGGTTTTCCACAGTATATTTTACTTTACTTATTATGTTATCTGCAACAGTTGATATTTTCGTACCGAATTCTACAACAATATATAAATCGATGCTTATCTCTTCACCTTCTGCAGTAACCTTTACGCCTTTAGCAAGGTTTTCGCGTTTTAGAAGTTCTACCAGACCGTCCTTTGCATTCTTGCTTGCCATTCCAACCAAGCCGTAGCATTCAGTAGTAGCAAGTCCTGAAATGGTAGCTAAAACATCTTCTGATATATTAACCTCACCATATTGAGTTCTGTATCTCGCAGACATGTGATCTCCTCCCGCTTTTTATTTCTATTTTATATTATATGTAAGTTTTGTTCAACAAATAATATAATAAAGTATAATAAACACCAGCTTCAGAGTAAATAATACTACAAATTGGGCAATAAAGTAAAGAAGCAATGTGCTCGTCCAAATATACAGCATAACCTCAGAAAGACTCACAGCTTTGTGATAAGGTATACTGGAAAATTTCCACCGCAATGATAAATTTTAAATACTTTTCGTAAAAAGCATGGTTGCCATTTATAATACATTATGTTAAAATATATTTGTTTTTATAAAGTTCAAAGTACTATAAAAATACTTAAAATAAATGACAGAGCGAATTATACTTCGAATAAATGTTTCGCATAAATAACTTCACATTATATTTCAAATTTTGCGAAACATTACATTGATCGTTATTGAATTTGCACTAAGGCCCAATTTTAATACTTTGTGCGTTCAATATATCATGTGTAATTTGAGGCTCATTACCGAAGGAGGTGTATTTCATGGCAAGAAATTGCGAAGTTTGCGGAAAAGGTATGATTTCTGGAAACAAGGTTAGCCATTCTAACAGACGTAGCCGCAGAACCTGGCTCCCAAATATCAGGACTGTCAGAGCTATTGTAAACGGCACTCCACAGAAATTGCATGTATGCACTAGATGCTTAAGATCAGGTAAAGTACAGAGAGCAGTGTAATTAAAGGCGCGGAAACGCGCTTTTTATCTTTTTTGTATTTTTTATTTCACCAGAACCTTATAAGAAATATTCCTATGCATATCAGGCATATTGCCGAGAACAATACCCAACCTATGGTCGGTATCAAAACAGCGAAAAGGATTCCCAGTCCTATGCAAATTGCCAGAAAACCTAACAGTCTTTTCTTTCTCAAAAAGCTCATAATGCTACCCCCCCTAAAATCATACAAAAAAACAGTTGTAAATCAGGTATCCAATCATTGCAACAGCTGCAGCCACAACAACATACCACAGGACCATCGGAATAAACCTGGAAATTAAGAATACGGAAAGTATGATGCACAAGCAGCCTGCATACCTCTTGTATGTGTATCTCATCATGAATCCCCCAAACTAAAAATTGCATCAAAAACGAATAAAACCCTACACTATATAATACTAATGCAGAGTTATATTTGATACAGTAATAATCTTTTTAATTTTAGCCTTCTATTCAGTCAGAAGCTTTGATTACTAAAAGATATCCCTTCTTTATATCTACTTGTACTGTTTCCTTTTCAAAATAGTTGCTGACTCCGTAAGGATTTCCCAGCTCCATTTCTGCGTTTTCCAGCTCATAGTGGGCGCCCTTCGTGCTTAGCCCGAGAACCTTCTCTGTAAAAGGTATCAGTGAAAAGAAATCACCTTTTTTCCCCTCTAAAACAATAGAATCCTTTATCATTCTTATATGGTTCTTATTGTCTATGATACTTATAGGTATGCCTCTCTCAATTCCGAGCTTCAGGAGAGATATGTTTGCCAGCATATGGTCTATTCTGCTTCCTGTCGCTCCCATCAGTATTATCTCTGTAGCAAAGTCAAGAGCAAATTCCACACATATATGAGTATCCGTCTTGTCCTTGTCTGCCGGATACTTGATAACCTCCACGCCTTTTTTCTCAAAGTACTCTATATATTGGCCTGCAGAGGAATCCATATCCCCAATTATCATATCAGGGATAAGCTTCATATTTACAGCATGCCTTGTACCGCCGTCTGCACATATAATACGGTCAGCAGAATTCACGATATCACGGCAGAATCCGTAATCATATATTTCGCCGCTGCATATAAT
>CAZUGK010000151.1:0-3614 GCA_964619815.1 uncultured Clostridiaceae bacterium
ATTAAAAAATTATTAGAAAAACCAGAATATAAATTCATGAAAATCAACAATGAAGAAACAGATGTTTATTATCCAGGGCCAGATGAGACTGCAAATCAGACTCAGTGCGGAACGTTGATAGGCCGTATGGGAGAAGGCTCAGACAAGATACAGGGAGCAATCGGATTAACTTCAATGGCTACACCGGCACTAGGATCACAGTATCAGTCAGCAACTCAAAAACCAGATGCATCTAAGATCTACATGACAGGTCTGGCTACTCCAAACGCAATAAAAGCATATATCAAAGATGATACAAACCCGATGAAATCCGGTGTTCTTTGGAACTGTATGGATCTAGGATATCTGGCTATTCAAACCGGTTTCCAGATGAACAACGGTACAATAAAATCGGATTCAGCGAAAATCACAGCCGGCAGATTAGGCGACAGAGAGATTAAAGATAAGATGATAATTTTGGGTGATGCTTTAATCTTTGATGCAAAGAACGTTGATCAGTTCAATTATTAATACCCCTTAGTAATTTTGCTATACCCCCTTGAGTTGGATTGCTAAATCTGGCTCATGGGGGTATTTTATTTGCAAATATTATTCAACGTCTTTATATACTCTATATAGCATAAAGGTTTTTATTTCATAGGGCTTAATTTCAAACTCTATTAATCCGTTTTCAATTGTTATATCCCTTATAAACTTCTCCACCAAATTACATTCTTCAACCTTATTCACAAGTAGTTGGATATTAAGCTTTACCTTATTTCTCTGCCCATAGCTTTCGTACACTCTCAATATAAGTCCCGCTCCTGACTCAGAACCCTTTAGGGTGTCAATGATAACATTGCTGCTATCAGAACTGATAAAGCTCATTGAAAAAGGAGTATTAAGAGAATAACAAACCTTTTTGTAGTTTCAATGCATACAATTAAATACAATAAAATACTATAATCAAATTATTAATATAATGGAGGTGGTATCATTGTGCAAAAGTAAATTTACCAGATTTATAGCGGTATCCATTTCAACCCTTTTACTTTTTATGTATTATGCACCTGCTGCCAGGGCAGACAATCCTGTTATTGTCGCAGGCAATACTGTAACAAGCAACTTTAGAATAGGCATCGGAGAAAATGTGCAGGATACAATTTGGCCGGGAGAATATCCTGAAGCACGTATGGGCAGAAGTTTGACAGAGGCTGAATGGGATAGTTATTTTGACAACCTTGTCTGGCTGGGGACAGAGTATGCGAGAATCAAAATGCAGGTGGACTGGTTTGAACCTTACAGGACCCAATTTACATGGAATTCTGTAAAAATGCAACAGACATACAGGATGCTAAGCGAACTTAAGGAAAGAAACATCAAGGTTGTAATCTGCAATTGGAATGGGACTGATTCGGAGGATCCGACAACCCATGTATCCGACTGGCTGTTTACATCAAAGACATCTCCACCACAATCTATTGCCGACTTTGCTTCGGCCTATTCAACATTGATAAATTATCTCATCAATGTAAAAGGTTTTGACAATATAGAGGCTGTATCCTGCTGGAATGAACCGAATTATTTTTTGGAAAATTTGGAAACCAATCTTCCACTGTTGATTGCAGCTTTACGTAATGAGTTTGACAATCAAGGGCTGGATGATATCGAGATTGATGGGTTGGATACATCCGGACAGGCTTATACAGGGGTATTCAATACAGCAAAGGATTCAATCGATATAGGATCATATCATGATTATGATTATTGGTTCTCGACGGATGTACCATCCTATGCCAATACCATAAAAACCATGACCAACGGGAGGGTACCTGTATCCCTTAATGAATATGGAAATATTGGTAATAATTCTAGCGATCCTTCGGATATACAGACTGCCTATCTTGGAAATGTAAACAATGCTGAAATGGTGGTAAGATTCTTAAATGCAGGGTATGAAGGCCTTGTTAAATGGGGGTTTCTTTGTGATGGACCGTTGGGTATGGATGTTCTGACCTTCAGTGACCCGGAATATTACTGGAAACCAAAAGATCATACATATTGGATTCAAGGACTCCTTGGACGATATATAAGGAAAGGCTGGAAGGTCATGGGTGTAAACGACCAGGTTACAAGTGACCATAATGTACATGCTGCGGTACTGCGTTCCCAGGATAATTCCAATACGACCGTTATCATCACGAATGGGGGAGACGGGTCGTATTGGACAGGTTTGAATTTGAACGCGTTACCCAATTACCCTTCTTCACTTAATTTCCTTTATGTTTCAGGACCCAATCCCCCTACAGGAATAAGTCAGGATAATACGGTCAGTCTGACAAATGGTATCAGTAACCAAAACATATACATACGTCCGAGAAGCGTCACAGTTTTAACGACAATGAGCGTTGGAAACTTAAGTGCTCCTCTTGATGCATATTCGTTGAAGAGACCTGTCAATTTGGCTTTTAATAAGACAGTCACAGCTTCTACATCACTTGAAAACTATGGGTGGGGCAAGGCATACGGTGTAGATGGCAAGAGGAATTCACTTGAGGGTATAAACAAGTGCCTTGGTTATAATTCGGATGCCGTCAATCCTAAAGTTAATCATACGGAGTGGTATAAGGTGGATATGGGTTCCAACCAATTGATTAATAAGGTGGATATATACCCGAGGAATGATCTAGGGAATATAGGTAACAGCTTCCCAGTTGACTTTTCCATAAAAGTCTCCAATGATAATGTAAACTGGACCACTATAGTCACAAGGACTGGTTATCCTGATACAGGAGGGCAGCTCCAATCGTTTTCTTTTCCCGTTGCTTTAGCAAGGTTCGTCATGCTGGAGGCTACAAATCTTAGGGTGAACAGTGCAGGAGACTATAATCTGGCATTTTCCGAATTTGAAGTGTATGCACCAAGTAACCTTGCCAAAAATAAAGCTGTAACGGCAAACACAACTATTGAGAACTATGGATGGGGCAACGGTTATGGCGTTGACGGACAAAGGAACTCTGTGCCAGAGGCCATGGGATACCATTCCAATGGAGTGAATAACAAAGTAAACCATACCGAATGGTATACGGTAGATTTGGGTGCAAACAAGAGTATCAATGAAGTGGACATATACCCAAGAAATGATGCAGGTAATGTGGGTGTCAGCTTCCCAATTGATTTTACACTCAAGGTGTCAACGGATAATACAAACTGGACAACGGTAGTTGCAAAAGTAGGCTATATCCAACCTTCGAACCAGGTTCAGCGTTTCACTTTCCAGGATTGTAATGCCAGATATGTCATGCTGGAGGCTACCAATCTAAGAGTCAACAGCTCTGGAGATTATCATTTGGCATTTGCAGAGCTTGAAGTATATTCACCTACAAATCTTGCAGTAAAGAGGCCGATTTCATATTCCACTACTACAGAAGCCTATGGATGGGGTGCCGCCTATGGCGTTGATGGACAAAGGAACTCCGTGCCAGGGGCTATGGGGTACCATTCCAATGGAATAAATAACAAAGTAAACCATACCGAATGGTATACGGTAGATTTGGGTGCAAGCAAGAGCATCAATGAGGTGGACATATACCCAAGAAATGATGCAGGTAATGTGGGTGTCAGCTTCCCAATTG
>CAZUGK010000151.1:3714-9950 GCA_964619815.1 uncultured Clostridiaceae bacterium
TATACCCAAGAAATGATGCAGGTAATGTGGGTGTCAGCTTCCCAATTGATTTTACGCTCAAGGTGTCAACGGATAATACAAACTGGACAACGGTAGTTTCAATAACAGGCTATGCCCCGCCAGGCAACATCCTGCAACCCTTTATCTTTCCGGAGGTAAATGCCAGGTATGTAAAACTGGAAGCCACCAATCTCAGGATTAATAGCAATGGAGATTATCACTTGGCATTTGCTGAAATGGAAGTTTTTCATAATTAAAAGTATTGCCTGTAGACATAAGATTAACAACCCTACTTTGGATAATTGAGCAGGGTTGTTAATTCTTGTCATTTATTTTATAATAAATTTAAGACATTATGTCAGTTGGATGAAATTATTTGGAAATATATATTGAATTCAGCTTGCGTTAGGGGGAAGTATAATGCTTGGTTCTAAAAACAACTCAGTGGTGAGTTTCCGGACGCAGCTTATTTACAAACTTATTCCTATTATCCTAATTCCATTGATAACAATAGCGATATTTTCTTATGAAATATCCTTCAACGCATTGCGGACACGCTCGCTGAAGGATGTTGAGAGAATAGCAAGTCTGGTGAATGAAAATCTAGATTATCTGATTAAGGATACGGAGCAATTGACGAAGTCTGTATTATACGACCAGAGTATTCAGCGCATAATAAGCAATTATGACAAGGACAGGGATTATGTCGAACCCAATGATAATGAAAAGGTACAAATCTATTTGCGAAAAATGCTGGTTGAGAATATATCGGTAAGGAGTATTTTCATTTATACCAAGGGCAATACGGTTCTTGGAGAATCACTATATGGAGATTTGCCTTCAAGTGAATGGAAAAATGAAGAATGGTATTATCGTGCAATGAACGCAAGGGATAAGGCGATTATCATTCCTTCTCACTTTATTGACCGCCGTTTTCAAAACTACAGCAAAAGCAAGGATACGGTATTTTCTATTGCACGTCAGATAAAGAATACAGACACCTTTGATATTATAGGTGTTATCGTATTCAATATAGATCTTTCTTCCATTGATCGTGTTATTAAGATCTCACAACTGAACAGCGAAGCAAGGTTCCTGATATTAGACAAAGACAATTGGGTATATCCGGAAGAGAACAAAGATTTTCGTCAAAATTCGGAATCAATTGTGGACATTCGTAACGCTATAAATAAGCATAAGAATAATATTGAGCTTGGTAACACCAGTTACTTTTTGTCAAGCAATACATCAGCGTATTCCGGTTGGACTGTTATATCCCTTGTTCCGGAAGCTATGATAACGAAGGATGTCAGATACATCAAGCTGATGACAATAATTGTAATTGTCATTACACTCTTTTTCATCATAACTTTATTTTATTATCTTGCCACTGCTATCAGTAAACCTGTCACCAGGCTGAGAAATATTATGAAGCATGTAGAGACAGGCAATTTGGATATTTATTACAATGCAAAAGGGCATGGAGAGATTGAGGAATTAGGAAGGGCGTTCAACCGAATGCTGGAAAGACTGAAGCAGTTGATTCAGGATAATCTTAATGCACAATTGCAACGGCAGGTTGCAGAGTTGGCAGCGCTTCAAAATCAACTGAATCCCCATTTCATATACAATACACTGGAAGCATTTCAAATGATAGCCATTACAGAAGGAAGCGGCCGGCTGGCCCGTATGTCCTATTCCCTCGGACAGCTAATGAGGACTGCTCTGGATGTCAAAGAGTTTTCAACCATAGGCCAGGAACTTGAGCATGTGAGGAACTATCTTGTATTGATAAAGGAACGGTATGAGGACCGGTTGAATTATAATATTTTTGCACAGGAGGAATTGCTTGCGTTCAGTATACCCAAACTGACTCTTCAGCCGTTGGTGGAAAATGCTGTCTATCATGGACTTGATAAAAAAATCGGGCCAGGCAATGTCCATATAGACGTTTATAGATCAGATGATATAATACTTATGGAAATCAAGGATGATGGCGTAGGTATACCGGCAGGCAGGCTGCAAGATCTGCAAACGGATCTTGAAAAAGAGGAAAATGTATTACAGAAAAAGGAGAGCATAGGAATAGCCAATACTCAAATGCGAATAAAGCGTATATATGGAAAATCCTACGGGATTTCCATAGCATCTGTAGTTGATATGGGAACTGTAGTAACAGTAAGAATTCCTGTGAATAATTGAGCTTGAACTTGTACCAATAGATATAATGACGGGAGACCAGATTTATGAATATGGATGAGAAAAATAAAAATCATTGTGTTCTGGTAGTCGATGATGAAAAATCCATACGTACAGGCATGGGTTTTCTTATAAGAAGCAATTTTCAGCATGTAAATGTCCTGGAGGCATCAAATGGTGTGGAAGCTTTTGAATGCATAAAAAAATTAGAGCATAAGCCAGTTTTGGTTATTCTTGATATCAGGATGCCGGGCATGGATGGCCTGAAGCTTTGCGAATGTATGAAGGAAGAGGGAGTATCCATTAAAACTGCCATTTTGTCAGGTTATAGGGACTTTGATTACGCCAGGGAGGCAATACGCTTCGGAGTGGCCGATTATCTGCTAAAGCCTGTAAACCCTTCCGATATAATCAGGCTGGTTAAAGAGTCCATAAGGGAAAATGCTGATGACAAGAAAGAGCATGATTTTGGCGACATCAGGCAGGTGCAACAAATAGTAGAAAAGGTCAGATCGTGGATACATGACCATTTGGACCAGGAGATAACACTTCAGGAGATTTCCAATGATCTTCATTATACGCCGAACTATTTGAGTACGTTATTCAAGAAGGTCATAGGCAAAGGCTTTCAGGAATATCTGATTGAATGTAGAATGAGAAGGGCAAGGCACCTATTAAAAGAACCTGCATATAAGATCTATGAAATATGCGGAAGGGTAGGATATAACAACTCGAAAGCCTTTTCTATTGCATTCCGCAAGGAGTATGGAATCACACCGACAGAGTTTAGAAAGGGACTGGGTATAAACAACGAAGATTGACAAACCTTTTCGTAAATCCGATGTATTGTTGGCATAAGGCTTCTTTTATAAAATTAAAGCACAAGGAGATCTTGTGAAGAATTTTTTAAGGAGGAGTATAAAATGAGGAAAAAAATCACACTCATCACCCTGCTGGCCTTTGTTTTAGTAAGCGTACTGGCTGGCTGCGGAGGAACTAAAACAACGCCGGACCAGGCAGCAGAACCAACAACAGTGTCAACACAGACTGCAACAGCCGAGGTTAAGAAGGAACCGGTGGAACTGAAGTTCATTCTCTGGAGCAATAGTAATACAGATAAAGAAACATGGGATAAACTGGCTGGGGATTACAACAAGCTTCACCCAGAGGTTAAAATCGTTAATGAGACCTTCGATTCAAAGCAGTATGACAGTATATATAAGGCCCGCCTTGCTGCAGGTGACGGACCTGATATTTATGGAGTAAGGCCTGCTGATTTGGATGCACTGGTAAAAGGCGGTTATGCAGCTGATTTATCTGGAATGGACTGGCTCACGGAACTATATCCTGGAGCGCAGAAAAACCACCTGATCGATGGCAAGCCATTTGCTTTTCCATTCCTGCAGAGCGGAAACGGTTTTTTATATAACAAGGACATTTTTACAAAACATAACCTGTCAGAGCCTAAAACAATTAACGATGTGCTCACAATTTGCAAAACCCTGAACGATAATGGCATAGTACCCTTTGCTATGGCAGCAAAGGATAATTGGTGGCCTCAGTTCATACTTTATTATGCAACAGCAGAGCATGTTTTTGCAAAGGATCCGGATTTCATTAGGAAGATCAATGCCGGTGAAGCTACATATACTGATACAGCCGGCTGGCTTGATGCAATCAATGTTTACAAATCCCTGCTCGATGCAAAAGCTTATGCACCTAACCCGTTGGGTGTCAGCTTTGACGAGTGCAAGGCTATGTTTTTACAAGGCAAGGCAGCTATGTTCCCTGCCACATGGGTGCTGGATGACGCAAGAAAAGCCAACATCAATGTAGCATACAGTAATCTGCCTACAACAAACGATCCGGCTTCCAATAGCTTGTGGGGAGGATTTTCCGGTTCAATTGCCATAAATCCTTCAAACGGCAATACGGAAGTGGCAAGCGCATATATCAAATTCTTGCTGGAACCGGAAAATTACTATGCAATATGTAAAGCATGGAAGCTCTTCCCGGTAAGAGCCGGAGTTGATGTTTCAGATATTGATCCATTATTCGGTACGCAGCAAAAAGCATGGGAAGGGAAAACTCTCTATGGAAGCCCAAGCGACAATATGCTTTCAGGAGTGCAGGATGCTATGCTCAATGAATTGCAGATGTTGACTGCAGGCAAGTGCACAGCGGAAGATGTCCTGAAGAAAATGGATGAAGCAAATAAAAAAGCACTAGCTCAAAAGTAGTAAATGGATTGAGCAGAATAAGCTTTATACTATTCAGAACAGGGGCTCTAATTGAGTCCCTGTATTACAATATTCCGGTTTCTTGGGAAGGGATTATACTATGCAGAATTTTAGGTTAAATAAACATTTTCTTTTTTTCATATCCATTACCCCTGCTTTTATCATATTTTTTGTATTTGCTTTTTTGCCGGTATTGAATTCATTATATTATAGCTTTACAATATATGATGGCATTTCGGGACATTTTCGTTGGGTATGGCTTGATAACTTTATTGAGATTTTTACAAATGACAGTGAAGTATACACAGCTTTTAAGCACAATATGATCTGGGCTATCTATTATATGATATTTCAAAATATACTTGCACTACTGATTGCCATGCTGCTTGACCATAGGTCCAAGGTAACGAATGTATACCGGGCGGTATTTTTTCTTCCTGTTGTTATCAGTTCTGTAGCTTCGAGCTTTGTATGGGCATTCATTTACAGCCCCAATATGGGAAGCTTGAATTCCATGTTGGAGTCCATAGGAATGGGCAATCTGGCTCTTGACTGGCTTGGTAATTATGATCTGGCTCTTTTTTCAGTTATGTTTGTGGATTTGTGGAAAAGTATTGGCTTCAATATAGTCATTTTTTTAGCAGGCTTACAAACTATCCCCGAGGATTTGTTGGAGGCATCTGAGATTGATGGTGCTTCCGGCTTCAGGAAATTCATCTCGGTTATTTTTCCAATCCTGCTTCCGACAGTAGGAATGGTTATGACATTAAGTGCAAACAGTGCTCTTAGGGCCTTTGATACAGTTTATCTTATGACCTCCGGAGGGCCCGGAGACGCCACAGTGCTGTTTATGACAAAGCTCATCAATGAAGCTTTCTCAAAAAACAGGTTTGGATATGCATCAGCAATGGCTTGGGTCATATTCATAATATTATTGCTGGTAGCAGGTATCCAGGCAAGAATGACAAAGGACAAGGGGGTACAGGGACAATGATCAATAATAGAAAGGCAAGCTTTTCGTCGGTGATAAGGCATCTGCTTGTGAGTCTCTTAAGCATTATCATGCTTTACCCCTTTGCTGTAATATTTTTTACCGCATTTAAAGATAATACGGAAATTTACAGCAATCCTACAGGCCTTCCGCAAAAATGGGTTCTGACCAACTTTTCAGGCGCATTTACAGAAGCACACCTTGGAAGACTTTATGTAAACAGCATTATAATTACAGCAGCCTGTGTTTTTCTTTCGATCATAGTATGTTCACTCGCTTCATTCGCTTTTTGCAGGTCAAATGCAAAATACAGCAATATGCTATTTGTGTTTTTTATTAGCGGAATTTTTATTCCATCGCAATTATCAGTAATACCACTTTTCAAGATTGTCAAGGATCTTCATTTGAATAACAGCTATACTGGAATAATTATGGTATATATTGCAGGGGCCATTCCTTTGGGGATTTTCATGATCACAACATTTATGAAAGATTTGCCCAAGGAAATGGCTGAATCTGCTTCAATTGACGGGTGCGGATATTTTTATATGTATTGGAAAATATATATGCCCCTGATGGGGACTGTTGCAGCAACATTTGGAATACTGCAAGCCTTGGCGTCGTGGAATGATTTTTTAATGCCATATCTTCTACTAACTGATGAAACTAAACGAACGCTCACAACCGGTGTCATGTCTTTCAAGCAGCAGTATTCTTCTAATTGGGGATATTTGATGGCGGGAATCCTTATGATGGTTACTCCGATTATCATGGCTTACCTGATATTGCAGAAATATATGATGAAG
>CAZUGK010000152.1:0-9935 GCA_964619815.1 uncultured Clostridiaceae bacterium
GCTTCTCTTCATAAACCTTATATTCTATATCTCCCAATATATCCTTTATCATGCCTTCAGCGTCCAGGCCCGAGCTTATCATCTGAGTAACTGACTTAATCCCGCCAAGCCTCTCTTCCAGCTTGGATATCGCAGCCTCATCAGCCTCAGGCATCAGCTGTATTATAAATCCGCCCGATGCAGCCACATGACCGTCAACCTCAACCAGCACACCAAGGCCTACCGCAGTAGGTGTCTGTTCTGAGGATGCAAAGTATGAAGATATATCGTCGCCTATCTCACCGCTTACAATAGGTATCTGCCCCACATAGGGCTCTTTCATGCCAAGATCCTTTATAACTGTAAGCACGCCGTCAACTCCAACTGCGCTTCCTACATCCAGCTTACCGTCCGCCCTGTGCATTAATTCCACATTCGGATTGCCGATATACCCTCTTACATTGCCTGTATTGTCTGATATTACAACTATGCTTCCTGCGGGTCCTCTTCCGTTTATCTGAACAGTTATGGTATCCTTATCTGACTTAAGCATGGTACCCATCATACTTCCTGCAGTCATCATCCTGCCTAGGGCTGCAATTGATACAGGACTGCAATTGTGGATTTTCCTTGCTTCCTCAACCATTCCCGTTGTAATACAGCTAAAAAATCTGATACTTTCATCCGTGCTTGTTCCTCTTATAATATAATCTTTCATTTACTTCCTCCAATAAATAATCTGTTGTTGAATTGTTTTGCTAATTTTTGTTTTGCACTAAACATTTTTCAGACGGCCACTGACCGCCCCTACTCCATGAATTATGTCTCCGGGTTTATTTTTTCATGGCTGCAAAAAAGATTCTTTCGCTTTTTTTATTAGGTTCTTTTAAGCTGAAACCATCAAAAACTCTGATTTCTTCAAAGCCTGACTTTTCTAAAAGTTCAGCCAGGTACTCCCATTTGTGCGCTTTCTGAATATGCTGCTCCTCAAACTTTCTAAAAAGGCTTCCCTGCGGTATAAAAAATATCAGCTCCATTTCAACTGTCTCAGAAGCTTCATCATAATTATTGTTCCAAATATAGTGCTTATTATTTTTTTCTTCGTAGAAGGTGTTGTTTCCTAGAACAAAGCGTATTTTATCATAGCTGCTGATGTCAAAAATGAAAATTCCTTTTTGCTCAAGTGTTTTATAAACTGAAGCAAAGTAATTAATCAAACCTTCCTCGTCAAGGATATAGTTTACACCATCACACATACACAGCACAGCTTCGAATTTTCCGTTTAAATTCATCTGTACCATATCCTGGTTCAAAAGCTTTAACTTTTGTTTTGATGCACGTGCTTTACTTTCAGCAATAGACAGCATGTCTTCCGAAATATCAAGTCCCCACATCTCATACCCGGATAAAGCCATTGGAATCGTAATATTTCCTGTACCGCAAGCCGTATCCAGCACTCTTTTTGGCTTAATGCCATAAAGGTCAAAAATCTCTTCAATATATTTACAGCAAGCTTTATAATCCACATCCTCCATAAAAAGGTCATATACCTCAGCAAATTCATTATAGCTGCCCATTGTTCCACCCCTCTCATAGCAACAGCCGCATCAGGCGGCTGTGGTTGAGCTTATATAATAAATTGTTATTGATTAACAGTGTTTTTTGATGATAAGCTTTTCTTCTTTCTGGTGATAAGCCCTCCAATTCTTCCAGTCTCTTCTGCCGTCAATCCTCCCCAGCCTACCTGCGAAAGCTTCTCACCCAGACCCAGTTCATTGGCTATTTCATATTTCATTGCATCCTCAGGGGTCAAAATCAATTCCTTTTTCTTTTTTGCCTTCATAATATCACTCCTTATGGTAATATTATTAGGCGTTTTACTAATATTATACAGCAACCTTTTCTAATCTCTGAAAAGATAGACTGATTTATGTTTCTTGCTTCTTTTTGTAATTCTTCCAAGTATGAATCCAACAAGAAGTCCCAAAATTGTATATGTCCATTTACTTTCTCTTATGGCTGTGAGAAATTTTAATGCAGCACCAAGAATGTCGAAGCCTTTTCCCGAATTTGACTTTACAGTACTGTTGGAATGAGTGGCTATATCCGCATTCGGCTGCTGGTTTTCCGTCAGCTTGTAACCATTCTGATTCAGCCAATAATAAAGATAAGGATAGCTCTGCTGAGTTTCAGGCAAAAGCTCCTTTAGTATCTTATTAATAGCTTCATCATTGTTCATAGCATCATAAGCTTCCAATTTATCAAGCATTACCTTGTATTTCATCCTGCCGGGATAAAGCTTGGACAGGTCAAGCAACTCAATCAGGCTTGTATATTCCTCACTATTTCCTTTCAGTCTGCTGCTTTCAGCTTTTATATACTTCACTTGCTCAAGGCTTAAGTTTTTATCTGAGGGTGAGTTTATATATTCATCGCAAAGCGTCGATGCTTCATCATATTGCTTTGAATTGAAAGCCTTGTATATTGCTTTAGGCTTCTTGTAAGCACTTGTGTTAAGCCTTGCTGCAGCCATTTTGTCAACAGGCTGGTAGTTAATTGAAACACCGCTGCCGTAGCTTCCGCTGTAAGAAAGCTCTATGGCACCTTCTGCCGACACTTGTTCAGGCCTGATGCCTTCAAGTTCAAATATGTCATATGGCTTGAAGCCGGCAAATTTCAGATTTAACTTGACTTTTTCACTTGGTATTGCATAGGAATAGCTTCTGTCCTTGAAGAAATTCAAGCCGTATGTGTTATTTTCCGCTTTCTTCATTTCGGCTTCAATGCTTACCTTTATAGTACGGGTTTGATCGGGTGTAAACACCATATTGAACAGGTACCATCTCCCGTCGGGAGCCTGCAGGTTCTGCACCCCGTAGTTGCTCTTAAGGTATGAGGTATCTCTGGTTTTATAGCTTAAGAACTTGCTCCCGTCATTGACGCTGAACTTATATATACCGTTGTCGGGGTAACCGAAATTAACTGTAATATTTTTTCCTGAATTATTTTTTATGGTATATTCATAAACTGCAATTACATTACCGCCATTTATCGTAACATTATCCAATTCATTTGTAATACTGACCTCCGACTTGCCTAGATTATACGGCCCGTAGCCCTTCCAGCCTGTATCCGTGCTGTCTGCATATGTTACAGCTGCAGACATAATTACAATCAAGAAAGTGAAAATCAGAAGCTTAATTCTATTATACATATTTACACCCCAGTTCCTTTTTTATCCTGCGTTTATTGCTACCACCTTTTAAAACCGGAAGTCTGCTCTTTATGGAATAATAGTGCCAGCTTTGTCACCATTTGCATCTTTTATATAGATTATAAAACATTTGTATTCCTGAAATCAATATTTCTTCATTAAAATTAAACTTGTTGCTGTGCAGCGGGTATATGTATCCCTTCTCTTTATTTCCGGCTCCAAGCATCAGGAACAAACCCGGTACTCTTTTCTGATAATATGAAAAGTCCTCTGCTATAGTAAGAGGATTCAACTGTATGAAATCTTCTTTGTTCAGGCAACCGGCAAGTGTTTCAAAAAGCTCAGTGTCGTTATGCACTGCAGGATACATGTCTATTATTTTATAGCTGCCTTCACAGCCGTATGCATCACTTACATCGGTTGCAACCTTCATTACCCTGTTTTTTAATATATTATACGTGTTTTCGTTAAATGCTCTCATAGTGCCTTCCATTAATGCTTCCCCTGCAATTATGTTGCCCCTTTCACCGCATACCATTCTCCCTACGGTGACAACTGCCGGCTCCAGAGGGTCTACATACCTGCTGACGATTGTATTCAGTGACAGCACAACATTTGAAGCAGCGACAAGTGCATCATAGCCTTTATGCGGCATTGCTCCGTGGCAGCTTCTGCCTTTTACCGTCAGGTAAAACTCGCCTGTCTGTGCCATCATGGCTCCTGGCCTGCAGCCGATTTTACCTTCTTCAATATCCGGGAAAATATGAAGTCCGAATATGCGGCTTACATTATATCTTTCGAGTATTCCGGCATTCACTATGGCTTCTGCGCCCCCAGGCCCTTCTTCTGCAGGTTGGAATATAAGAAGCACATTGTGCTCAAGCTCATTGCCCAGCTGCTTTAAAAGCTTGGCAAAACCAAGCAGTATTGCTGTATGCCCATCGTGCCCGCAGGCATGCATAAATCCTTTATTCCTGGAGCAATACTCCGCTCCGGTCTGTTCCTCTACAGACAAAGCATCTATGTCAGCCCTGAAGGCTATAGTCCCGGAACCTGATTTCCCTTCAATATAGGCTATCACTCCTGTGCCGGCAGGTCCCACCTCCGCATTAATGCCTATCTCGCTTAATTTTCCCAGTATGTACTTTGTTGTTTCATATTCTTTTAATCCAGGTTCAGGTATGCTGTGCAGATGTCTTCTGACAGCTATAACTTCCTCCTTCAGTTTCCTTATTCCTTCATCGATCGTTAACAAAACCTCACCCCGCAATGCACAAAATTACTATATAGTTAATATTGTATATTATATGGTGCCTCTTTTCAAACAGTTAATCTGCCAAGCTGTAATAATACGTATTCTATTGCATGATTCATCATAAAAATATTATAAATATACAAATTTTAGCTGTTGACACGGTTTTTACCCTGTGATAGTATTATTCTAATTTATTCAAAAATTTCTATTCTTGGATAGAGGCGCGCTTTTAAAAAGTAAGGATATTCATTGACTGGGTTGTGGTTTCCCGAGTGTCCACAAAGGTAAAAGCGCCGAAGGCAGAAATACACCACTATGTTCTGACCTGGTCCTTGCGCAAACAGCGTCTGGACTGTCACCGGAGTGCCTATGCACAGCCTCTGGTGGAGAGCTATACATGAATAAGTGTGTTTATTCAGTATTACTGCTTTTTCGGTATTACCATGAATAGATATATTTTTCATGTCAGCTTTTTTGAAAGGCTGGCTTTTTTAATTTTTATAGGGAGGTTTATTCAATGAAAAAGTATGATGTAGCAGTAGTTGGTGCAACCGGTATGGTAGGCAGGATGTTTCTCAAGGTACTTGAGGAGAAACAGTTTCCCATTAATAACTTTTACGCTTTTGCCAGTGCAAAATCCGCAGGAAGCAAAGTAACTATGAATGGCAAGGAATATGAAGTTGAAGAGCTTAAAGAAAGCTCCTTCGACAGGCATATTGACATTGCTCTTTTCTCCGCCGGAGGTGAAACCAGTAAAAGGTATTCTCCAATAGCAGCTTCCAAGGGTGTTGTAGTTATTGATAACAGCAGTGCTTTCAGGATGGATAAGGATGTGCCCCTTGTAGTACCGGAAGTTAATCCACTTGCAGTAAAAGAACACAAAGGAATAATAGCTAACCCCAACTGTTCAACTATACAGGCAGTGGTTGCTCTGAAACCCCTTCATGACAAATATGGGATAAAGAGGATTGTATACTCCACTTACCAGGCGGTCTCAGGTACAGGTGTCAAAGGTGTTACCGATCTTGAGGAGGGTATAAAAGGCAATCCGCCCAAGGCTTATCCGCACCCCATAGCCTATAATTGCCTGCCCCATATTGATGTATTCCTTGAAAACGGGTATACAAAAGAAGAAATGAAAATGATAGATGAAACAAAAAAGATAATGGGTGATCAGAATCTGAAAATAACCGCTACAACAGTCCGGGTACCTGTATATAACGGACACTCCGAATCAATCAATGTAGAATTTGAGAAGGATTTTGATATTGATGAGCTTAAAGCACTCTTGAGCGACAGCCCGGGGATTGTACTGCAGGATGATCCGGCCAACAACGTCTATCCCCTCGCCATAAACGCAGCAGGAAAAAATGAAGTTTTTGTAGGAAGAATTAGAAGGGATTACTCGGTAGAATATGGAATAAATCTATGGGTAGTTGCAGATAATGTTAGGAAAGGTGCAGCTACAAATGCTGTACAGATTGCTGAACTGCTTATAAATGCTTAACAATATATAATTTGTAAGGAGGAATTTCAATGGCGATATTTAAAGGTTCTGGAGTTGCAATAATAACTCCCTTTAAGAACAATGGAGTTGATTTTGAAAAACTTGGGGAACTTTTAGATTGGCAGGTAAACAATGGCACTGATGCGATAATAATATGCGGTACAACCGGTGAAGCTACAACCATGTCGGATGATGAAAAAAAGGCAGCATATAAGTACACCGTGGAGAGAATAGACGGGAGAATACCTGTAATCGCAGGTACCGGAAGCAATGACACCCATCACTCCATCGAACTTTCGCAATACGCTGAAGCTGTCGGCTGTGACGGTGTATTATGCGTAACGCCTTACTACAATAAAACAACACAAAAAGGGCTGATTGCTCATTATACTGCAATTGCAGATTCCATTAATATTCCGGTAATTATATACAACGTTCCCGGCAGGACCGGGCTCAATGTTAATGCAAGCACCTTGAAGACTCTTTCAACGCACAAGAACATAGCCGGTGTGAAGGAAGCAAGCGGGAACATAAGCCAGGTAGTTGAGATAGGCATGTTCTGCAGTGACAGCTTCTGCATGTATTCGGGAAATGACGACCAGGTAGTTCCCCTGCTCTCGGTAGGCGGAATCGGAGTTATTTCAGTAGTGGCCAATATTGCTCCCGGGGTAATGCATGACATGGTAACCAGCTTCCTTGAAGGAGATTCAAAACGTGCCATGGAGCTTCAGCTCAGCATAAAGCCTCTGAATGACGCACTGTTCTGCGAGGTTAATCCTATTCCTGTCAAGACAGCCATGAACCTTCTTGGCTATAATGTGGGAAATTTGAGGCTCCCTCTCGTGGATATGGAAGAAAAGAATCTGGAGCACCTGAAGAAGGAACTTGTTGACTTCGGATTTGAGATTAGGAGGTAAATTGCTTGATAAAGATACTAATGAACGGCTGTAATGGTAAAATGGGCCAGGTAATCTCAAGACTAAGCAAGGAATATGAGGATATCAAAATTACTGCAGGAGTGACAAGAAATCCCTCAAGGCTTCAGAATCCTTATCCGGTGTATCAAAGCTTCAAGGAAGCTTATTCCTCTGAAGTTGATGCCGTTTTGGATTTTTCTAACCCCGAAATACTTCCGGATGCTGTAAAGTACTGCATTGATAATCGGGCAGCTCTGGTAGTTGGAACTACAGGGCTGTCCGAGGAAAACAATGAAATGCTGAGACAAGCATCTGCTTCCATTCCTGTATTCGTATCCGCAAACATGAGTTTTGGAATAAGCGTGCTTGTAGAGCTTGCATTAAAAGCTGCTTCAAAGCTTGGAAATGAATACGATATAGAAATACTTGAAAAACACCATAATGAAAAAAAGGATGCCCCCAGCGGCACTGCCATTATGATTGCCAATGAACTGAAAAATCACATGGATAACTCTATGGAATTTGTCTATGACAGGTCTCAGGTGAAGGAAAAACGCAAGCCTAATGAAATTGGCATATCAACTATAAGGGGCGGAACTATTCCCGGCGAGCATACAGTTTTTTTTGCCGGAAAGGATGAAATAATTGAAATAAAGCATACCGCACTCTCTCGGGATGTATTGGGTCGAGGAGCAATAAGGGCCGCTCGTTATATTTCATCAAAGAAAAGCGGTTTATACAACATGAAAACTATGCTGGAGGAGTTGATATAATGAATCAGAAGTTTGATATTACGGATCCCTATAAGATTGCTGCATATATAAAAGAAGCAAAAAAAGTTACTCCTGTAAAAGCTTATGTGAACGGTGACCTGAAGGAAGCTGACATAGGCAGCATCAGGGCTTACGGTTCTGACAGCTTCTGGGTATTGTTCGGGGAACATTCAGACATCGAAAAATTCCTGTCTGAGAATAAAAGTAGTATAAAAAGCTTTGAGCTGGAATATGATAGAAGAAATTCAGCCATACCCCTCCTCGATACCAGGTATGTTGATGCCAGGATCGAACCCGGTGCAGTAATAAGAGACAAAGTCCTCATACATAAAAATGCAGTTGTTATGATGGGTTCAGTAATTAACATCGGCAGTGAAATCGGCGAGAATACAATGATTGATATGAACGCAGTACTTGGAGCAAGAGCTACTGTAGGCAACAACTGCCACATAGGCGCAGGGGCTGTCCTGGCAGGTGTGCTTGAACCTCCGAGCGCGGATCCGGTAGTAATCGAGGATAACGTGCTTATAGGTGCAAATGCTGTTGTTCTTGAAGGTGTCCGCATAGGTAAAGGCGCAGTTGTAGCTGCCGGATCGGTAGTTACAAAGAATGTTGAGCCCGAAACTGTCGTAGCAGGGATCCCGGCAAGGGTAATAAAAAGTGTTAAAGACTTAAATGGAGATAAAAAGAAAATACTGGACGATCTAAGAGGTTAGGATGTGAATACTAATGGCTATTATTGTACAAAAGTACGGAGGTACCTCCGTTGGATCAATAGAAAAGATTAAAGGAATTGCCGAGCGCGTGTTGAAAAGGAAGTCGGAAGGGAATGACATGGTTATTGTAGTATCTGCCATGGGCAAATCTACTGACGACCTCATCAAAATGGCTTACGACATAAGTCCCGATCCAGATAAAAGAGAGCTTGACGTACTCATGGCAACCGGTGAACAGGTTTCCATGTCGCTTCTGTCCATTGCCCTTAATCAGGCAGGTGCAGATGCTGTGTCCTTTACAGGCCAGCAGGTAGAAATAAAAACAGAAGGCTCTCATACAAAATCTAAAATAGCAGATATAAATGAAGATAAAATCCTAGATGAACTTACTAAGGGTAAAATCGTAATTGTCGCAGGTTTCCAGGGAGTAAATGAAGATAACGAAATTACAACATTGGGCAGAGGCGGTTCTGATACAACAGCAGTTGCGCTGGCTGCAAAGCTTAACGCTCAATGTGAAATATATACAGACGTTGACGGCATTTATACCATTGACCCGAGGCTTTATCCAAGTGCCAGAAAGCTTGAATATATAAGCTATGAGGAAATGCTTGAAATGGCAAGCTCCGGAGCAAGCGTAATGCACTCCCGCTCTATAGAACTTGCAGAGAAATACAAGGTTCCTGTACTCGTAGCCCTTAATACGGGCAATATACCAGGCACCATCATAAAGGAGATGGATAATACTATGGAGAACACTGCCATAACAGGCCTTGCTGTAAACAACGACGAGGCCATAATTACCTTGAACGGGGTACCCCACGATATCAAGGTAATCGCTGAAATATTCCAAAGCATTGCAAACAAAGAAATAAATATAGATATGATAAGCCAAACCTTTCCGGTCAACAAGCTAGTAAGCATATCCTTTACCCTGCCCAAGACGGATCTCTACCAGGCTTCAAAAATTTTGGACAGCTTCAAGGAAAAAATATTCACCTTCAGCTATGAAACCTGCGATAATATATCAAAGCTGTCTGTCGTGGGATTAGGCATGAACAGCCAGTCAGGCGTAGCTGCCAAGGTATTCAACCTCCTTGCTGAAAACAGCATACCGGTCAGCATAGTCACAACTTCAGAAATCAAGATATCCTATGTAATTAGTCCCTCTGACCAGAAAAAAGCTATAGAAGCCATAGCAAGAGAATTTGATCTGTAAGACACGAGATACGAGATACGAGATTCGAGACTCGAGAGTTTTAGACAGCCTTCGAAGATTTTAATAGCAGCAAAAAAGCATGTAATTATGCATATGATATGCCTAAAACATGCTTTTTCTTTATTCTTCTCCATCACCCTACCCAATCTCGTAACTCGTATCTCGTATCTAGCCTTATATCCCCCTGTTTGCAAAGCCGTAGCCAAGAACCTCTGCAGTATCGCTTACTGCCATAAAGGCTTTGCTGTCGGCTTCATGTACTATGTGCTTCAGCTTTGACAGCTGACTCATTGAAACTATACAGTAAATTACCCTCTTTTGATTTCCTGTATAAGCTCCTTCACCCTCCAGATAT
>CAZUGK010000153.1:0-9902 GCA_964619815.1 uncultured Clostridiaceae bacterium
GTGCCAGGGAAACCGCTGAAAAATGGCCATAAAAAACGAGGTTTTTCCTTGGTATGGATGATTATCCATTGAACCCTTCGCTATTTACCTTTATATGGCAATACATCTGCGATTGTTCGCATATTGTGAACACTTATAGCCCTTTACTGAGCTCCTTTACCGGAGCTCCTTAACTTTGCGGTATAACAATGCCAGGCTGGCAAAGAAGATTTACCATCCTGACTATATTACATGCCATATTTGATAAAGTGATATGTATCTTTGACCTACCTAGACGTAAGTATCGGCATCTTCGCAATCCATGGTTCCTTACCATTGTCGCAAATCTTCTTTCCACTTTAAACCGCTTATTGCTGGCTTCTTCAAATTCCTTTGTCTCTATCCTTTTTTTATCTCTTAATACCGCATCATATCTTAGGGGGACTTCCAGCCTTCTTCCCGGACTGAGAAACTTTCCGTTTTTGTCCTTGTATAAACACTGCTCTTTCAACGGACATTGTTGGCATATCTTTTTATCGAATTTGAATATCTTTGATTCTTTATCTTCCATTTTGTCCTATGACAGGATATGTTCTTCCGTGGTTACTAAGTTCGGACAGGTAGCTGCTTTGAGATCTTCCGATATTGTAAAATCTCCTAAACCGTAGTATTTCACTTCTCTGCTGGATTCCTCGTAGAAATCTATATTTGCGATAATTTCATTGTCTTTTAAGTATGCCCTGTTGTTTATTGTTCCATATATCTTGTCTGTTGTGATTTCTTCCGGCTTTAGCCCCAGATTTTTCTCTACTTTTTTACTAGTTCTACAAGCTTCTTATCATCTCCTACATTAAGAGGTAAAGGTATCTATTGGATATCCTACATCTGGAGCTGTCAAGCAAATTTCATATCAGCTGGGTTATTTTAGGTAAAAAATATTTTTTTGAGGAGGATTTTTCCAAAAGGCATAGAATGTAATAGATACAAAACAATGTTTTATAATGAGAAACAAATTAGAATTGAGCAATCAATTCTTATATTATGACACTATTACAAAACAATATTTCACATTATGAAACGTTGGTTTTGGGAAGTCAGAAATGAAAAAATCGAAACCATCATGAAGATGACAAACTGCTTAGTGATGACAGTAATCAGAGCCAAGTCAGCTGAGATATTGAATGAGGTTTCCCGTTTAGCCATTTCTTAGGAGGGAATGTAGCATAAATCTCTTGACTAATCAACTAATAAAGGAGATATGACTGATGAAATTCAAATTATTTCGGAAAACACAGAAGAAAAGTAAAAAGAGTAATGAAAAAGCACATAATACAAAATCCCTTAGTTTGAAAATAAAAATGGTTCTTTTGTTTGGGATACTGCTTTTGGTTACTTGTATTGGATTCGGAATGGTCGCTTATATGAATGCTTCAAAAGCATTGGTTAAGCAAACAGAAGAGACTTTACCTATTATTGTGGATCAATCCGCCAAGGTTATAGAAAGCCGGATATTGGCACAGCTAAATAACATAGAAGATACTGCCAATGAAAGCAAGATAAAGGATGATAATGTCAAGCTGGGAGAAAAACTGGCAGTTCTACATGGAAAGGCAAGCCTGCACGGGCATATCAGAATGGGAATTGCTGATCTTAACGGAATAATGTACTTCACTGATGGCGATATAACGGATGTGAAGGACATTGAATACTTCAAGAAGTCTATAAACGGTAATAACTTTGTCACTGAGCCGATTGAGAGTAAAAAAGACAACTCGATGGTTATCATTTATTCTGTGCCCATAAAGAAGGATGGTGCGATCACCGGGGTGTTAATAGCTGAAAGAGACGGTTACGAGCTGTGTAATTTCATCAAGGATATTACATTTGGCAAAACAGGTAAGGCATTCATGATAGATAAAACCGGAAAAACTATAGCCCATAGCGACACATCATTGGTGAAATCAGGGGACAACATCTTTGAAAATGTCAAAAGCAAGCCTGAACTTGAGCCTCTTGCAGCAATTGAAAAGAAAATGGTCGGTGGGGAATCAGGAGTAGGGGAATACACCTATGGAGGGATGGTTAAGTATGCAGGATTTGCACCAATAAAGATAACCGGATGGTCCATAGCTGTATCTGCTTACCGGGGAGAGATATTAGGAGGCTTGAATGGCCTAAGACAATCTATAATAGCAATATCTATAGTTTTTATTTTGCTAAGCTTGATTTTTTCTTACATAATATCCTTGACTATTGCAAATCCAATAAAGTTAGCAGTTGAACACCTGAAGGTAATTGCAGCTGGAGATTTTACAAGAGAGTTGCCAAAGAAGCTTTTGAACAAAAAGGATGACATAGGGGTATTGGCTGCATCAATATATACCATGCAAAGCTCTATAAAAGAGGTTGTGCAGAATGTACTCAGTGAATCCTCCCGGGCTAGTGATGCTATAGATACAGCTGTAGGCAGCATCTTGGAATTGACGAAAAACATTGAAGATGTATCGGCCACTACAGAGGAAATGTCGGCCGGAATGGAAGAAACAGCGGCTTCGACGGAGGAAATGAGTGCCACCTCATTGGAAATCGACAAGGCAGTAGAGTCCATAGCAACAAAAGCACAGGATGGGGCTGCATCTGCAGAGGAAATAAGCAGAAAGGCCGACATGCTGAGTGAAAGCTTCACAGTATCACAACAAAGTGCCATGAAGGTCTTAGAGGAAGTGAAGGAAAAGCTGGAAATGGCATTAGCAGATGCAAAGGCTGTAGAGCAGATAAATGCTCTGGCAGATGCAATATTGCAGATTACAAACCAGACCAACCTGCTTGCTTTAAACGCTGCAATTGAAGCTGCAAGAGCAGGGGAGGCAGGAAGAGGCTTTGCAGTGGTTGCTGATGAGATAAGGAAGCTTGCGGAGAGCTCCAACAAGACTGTAGTTCAGATACAAAATATTACAAGTACGGTAGTTCAGTCAGTGGACAATCTATCGGCAAGCTCCAGTGATCTCCTGAACTTTATGGTTATAGATGTGCATAAGGATTATAAAACGATGCTTGAAGCCACAGAGGAATACAAAAAGGATGCTGGATTTATTGCCGACCTGGTTACTGACTTCAGCGCCACTGTGGAAGAGCTATCAGCATCTATGGAGAGTATGGTCAAGGCTATAAACGAAATAACGTCCTCCAACAATGAGGCAGCTGAGGGAACGCAGAATATAGCACAGAAGACAGCTTTGGTATTTGAGCGCTCCAATGAAGTGCTGGTACAAGGTAGTAAGGCCAAGGACAGTGCAAAAAACCTTATTGCGGTTGTGTCAAGGTTTAAAGTGTAGTAACCCATAGGCAAGTGCCAGGAAAACCGCTGCTTTCAGTAGCTTTTTTTCGGAGCTTTCCCAGGTACGACAGTTATCGTTATTTGCATAAATGAAAGCAACTATTCAATTCAGACGATTGATGTAAAAAACTAAGCATTCGAGAAGTAGTGGTATTACTATAATAAGAATAAGCACTGTATTCGATTATTGAATACAGTGCTTTAACTAAATTTCAATTTGAAAAATCAGTATCTCACCTTTAATATGCCGTCAAGCCTGTCGAGCAGCCTGCTGATATCCTCCTCCATTATCACCAATGCAGGATAGAACCGGAAAACCTTTGCAGAAGCATTATATCCGGTTATAAAGCCATTTTCGAAAAGCTCCCGGTGTATTCTTTTCAATACAGAGGTATCCTTGCAATCAAATTCCATCGCAAGCATCAGTCCTCTTCCACGGACCTCCCTGATACTTTCATGCCGCTCTGCCAGCTTTTCCAACCCATTCTTGAATTGTGCCCCTACAACTCTGCTTCTTTCTATCAGCCCTTCTTTGTCTATGATGCTTATTACTTCTGCAGCAACAGTGCAGCCCAAGGCATCGTTCTGGTGGGATTGGGCATAATGGAACCCGCGGTCTAAAAGCCTGTTTGCAGCAGCATCATTTATAACTGCCACACTGACAGGATAACCATTACCGATAGATTTTCCAATAGCAACTACATCAGGATGGAGGCCGTAATGATTATATCCGAACCATTCACCGGTGCGTCCGATTCCTGTTGTAACTTCATTTGCCATTATAAGGCCGCCGTGCTGTCTGATTTTCTGCTCCAGTACTTTAACAAGAGGTTTGGGCGGCAGCTTTACAAGTCCGGATGTGTTTCCGGGCTCAAACACCAGGCCCCCTATCTGCTCAAAGGGTATTTCCTTTAATAGCGGACATTCCGGATTGCATTCGCCTTGGTAGGGACATGCAGTGATACAGGTTTTCCAGTCAAAAAAGTGCCATTCCTCAGGACTTCTTTTACCTGCTGACCCATAGGCAGCCAGGTACGACCCTGCCATACTGATGAGCTTGGGTTTTCCGCATATTCCCCTCAATGCCTGCGCACCAAACTCAACGGCTTCGCTTCCTGAGCACAGAAAAATACATTTACCATTGGGAATGCCTGTAATTTCAAGTATTTTGAGAGCCGCAGCTTCTACTATGGGGTTTTTATACCAGTAGCCTAAATGCATAATACGTTCAACCTGATTTTTTATGACTTCATTTACACGCGGGTGGCAGTGTCCAAGAGCGGTGCTCCATACTCCCGCCTCAAAATCCACATATCTGGTGCCTTGTTCGTCATACAGGCTGCAGCCCTGTCCTCTTACAATATTCTTGTCATAAGCTTCATAACCCGTACATTCCAATATATGTCCCATTCTATACCTCCTCGTTGCATTTTTCCCTTTTTATATTTGGCACACTGCCAGGCAGTATTGTCATAACGCACCTGACTGTGACAGCCGTCAGTACAATAAGTCCCCCAACAAGGGACCACATACCGGGAGCTTCATGCAGTGTCAAAAACACCCATACCGGGTTCAGAAGCGGTTCGAGTACAGGTATAAGAATTGCTTCCAGTGCAGATGCATTTTTGATTGCCTTTGAATATATAACATAAGGGATTCCTAGCTGAATCACTCCAAGTATCACGAGGTTAAGCCACCCTGATGCATCCGGACGGGAAACGAACAAAAATGGAAGTCCGATCATTGCTGTCAGTATATTTCCTAACAGCACAGACTCTAAAGGTGATCCATCCTTCTGCATACGCATGAATATTGTAAAAAATGCAAAGCTTATTCCGCTTGCTGCTGCTAAAATATTTCCTAAAAGGCCTTTTGTGCTGAGCTTGTCAACAAAGAACAATCCCATACCCCCAAGCACGAAAAAAATAGTCACCCAATCCGAGAGCTTCACTTTTTCCTTAAGGAACCACCTTCCCAATAATGCTACATAAATAGGTGCTGTAAATTGGAGTAAAATTGCATTTGCTGCAGTAGTGGTCTTGTTTGCGCTGACAAACAATATTGCTGTAGCAGAACAAGACAATGCTGCCCCAAGCTGCTTGAAGGACCATGTTATCCGGGGCTTTTTCATCACCAGCAGTAGTACAAGGGCTGCGATAGTGCTCCTGACACCGGCTATTGCAAGGGGATGTGCGTTAATAAGCTTTATAAATAATCCGCCGAAGCTCCACATCACTGCTGTTATGGCAAGAAGAACCAATGCTTTTCCATGTTTATCACTTTGTGAGATATTAGTCTCCATTTTATCAACCTCCGGCTTTCCTGTTGTATAATATTAGAATTTGTAGATGTATCTGGTACAATTTTAATATATATGATACACTTCATAATAACAAGGGGCATTAATAACAAGTGTACCGGTACGGTCAGGAGGTGTCATGATGAAATATCTTGAAATTATGAATGGCAGCAGCAAGCTTATTATTGACAGCTTGCAAAAAAGGGATATCATGCTGTCAGACATTGAAAACCATTATTTAAAGGAATTCTATAACAACAAATGCCTGAGATTGAACACAGCAAATATTGACCCCGATAAAATGGAGCTTGGTATCCGTGAAATTAAAAGCGTAATTGAAAGGAATACATTGGATTCCGGGAATATTTTCAGGGCTAACCTATAATGGGCAAAGATCCGGTTTTTTTAAGGAGAATAGTATTTGCAATATTGTAAAGAGGTGTGAGCTTTCACACCTCTTTTGTAATGCAAATTAATAGGACTGAAGGACAATTCTCCCTCAGTCCAGAACTAAAATTTCAACTCCATTCTGAAGTAGACACAAAATTTGATACACTATCATAAATTTAGCATTATATAGGTACTTTACGGAACAAATTTATATCCTATTCCCCATACAGTTGCAATGTGATTAGGAGATTTAGGGTCATCCTCAACCTTTTTTCTTAGATTATGCATATATACCATTATTGCATTGTCATCAATAATAGTCTCACTCCAAATATTCTCATAAATTTGCTGTTTAGTGAAAACCTGCTGGGGATTTTCCATGAAGAATTTCATTAACAGGTTTTCTTTGTATGATAAATCAATAAGGCTTTCATTTTTATAGAACTTATAGGTTTTCAAATCAAATCTAAATGGACCTTGAACAATTGAATTGGACGTATTTGCATACGATTTAACATACTCTCTATAACACCGGAGCTGAGCTTTAACATGAGCGCACAAAATAGCCGGACTAAATGGTTTGGTTATATAATTAACTGCTCCAAGACCAAGACCTAGAATCTTATCATAATCCTCACTTCGTCCGCTTACAAAAAGGATAGGTGTTGTAATTCCCATGCCTTTAATTTCTTTGATCAACTCAAATCCGTCTTTATCTCCCAGCATGACATCTAAGATTATCAAACCAAATGTTTCAGTCTTTAGAATTTCAAGTGCTGATTGACCGCTGGCTGCTTCTATAAATGTATAGTTTTCATGTACTAAGCTTTTTTTAATTAGTCTCCTTATATAATCCTCATCGTCAACGACTAGGATTTTTTCCATTGCCATAGGAATCCCTCCTCTGAGACCGTAAAAAACTATATCTTATGCTTTATAGATTATAAATATAAAGTATGTTACTATTATAACAAACTTCAACATAGTACACAATAATTCGACATTTTAGATTATGTCTCCTTATAATCAAAGCATGAAAAAGAGTTTTCATCTATTTATATTTTACTTTTTATGGAGGTATCATATTGAAATTTAAAAAATCTTTTGGCAAAACAGCATTAATTATAATTTTACTGCTGCTGTTGATCATATTAGCCATAACTGGCTATGAGAACTTCACTCAGCATAGGAATACAGTAGTAAGACAGCAGCAAGAACACCTTTTGACAATTGCGAAATCTATTTCAAGGAGCTTGGATGTATATATTAATGACAAGATTGACGGCTTATCTGTGCTAGCCCAAAATCCCGTAATAGCAGATGCAAATGGTCCATATAAAGAGGTTATCCAGGCTTTTTATAGAGAATTCGGCGATGAAATGGAAGACGTCATTTTGTTGGATGAGAGAGGAAACTTGGTCTATCAGTATCCTGACAGCAATAGCGTAAAAAAAACAGATGCAGCAGTATTGAATTATGTGCTAAAAAGCAAACATGCATTTGTTACTAAAGAGTATGAATCCGGCTCCAATCAGTTTTCAATTGATATACTACAGCCGGTTATTAAGCATAATGAGCTTAGAGGTATTTTAGTCGGTACAATTAATTTGAATAAATTGTATAATAGCTTGATTCACCCGATAAGACTAGGGAAAATGGGTTATGCAATGGTAAAGAATATGAATGGTGTTATTGTAATGCACCCCGTAAAAGAGCAAATAGGAAAAGAAGCGCTTAAGGACAGAAAGGAAAAGTTCCCGGAGTATAACTGGAAAGAGCTTGAAGAGCTATATAGAAAGCAAGTGGGAGAAGGAGAAGGGTATCATGTTTATCACTCTAACTGGTGGCAAGATAAAGGGTTGAAGTGGACTAAAAAAATCAATGCCTATACAACAGTTAAAATTAGCGATATCTCATGGATCATATCTGTTCAAATGGACTATGCTGAGATAGAACAACCTATTAGGGGCACTTTAATCAATATATCATTAATTGCTGTTATTATTATAATATTTCTATTGATTGTATCCTATATAATTTTTCAAATTGATAAAAAACGCAAGGCATTGGAAATTGAAACAAAGTATTTAAAGGAGCTCAATAAGACATGGGAAGAGCTTATCAAAAGTGAAGCCAGGTTAAGACATTCACAAAAGCTTCAAACTATTGGCACGTTAACCAGCGGTATCGCCCATGAGTTTAACAATTTATTGACCCCTATATTAGGATATTCTGAGATACTATTACAGAGTATAGACAGTAAAGACAGCATGCATGAAGACCTAAGGGAAATAAATAAGAGTGCTTTGAGAGCAAAGGAAATAATCGAACAAATTTTGGTATTCAGCAGAAATGATAATGTGGCGTCTAAAGCTGTGCCTGTGAGAGTGGACCATGTTGTTAAGGAAAGTACAAAGTTGATTAAGTCAATTCTGCCAAACAGCATTGAAGTAAAAGAAAATATCAACAGCAGCGAGTTAATACTTGGAAACGCAACACAATTGCAGCAGGTGTTACTCAATTTATACACAAACTCATATCACGCTATGAAAGCAAATGGCGGCATATTAGAGGTCAATGTAGATGCAGAAGATATTAGTAATACTGAAGGTAAAGGATTAAATTTAGCAGAGGGAAGATATATTAAAATCCAGGTTAAAGATACCGGTATGGGCATGGATAAGGAAACTCTAAGTCAAATATTCGATCCGTTTTTTACAACAAAGGAAACAGGTGAGGGGACAGGCTTAGGATTATCTGTTGTCCATGGAATTATAAAAAACCACAACGGCAGCATTATTGTTGAGAGCCAGGTAAATGTTGGAACTTCGGTGGATATCTACTTGCCGGTTGTTGAAGAAGCATCTGCCGGTGCTGAACAAGAAGAAAAAACGCTGCTGCAGGGTGCAGGTGACATACTGGTAATTGACGATAACTTAAGTGTACTAAAGCTGCTTGAAAAGGGTTTGAATAGTTTTGGGTATAATGTAATCACAGAAAATGACGGGCATAAAGCGATGAAGCTACTGGATAAAAACCCGGCTGCTTTTAATGTGATTGTTCTTGACTATACTATGCCGAATATCAGCGGACCTGAACTAGCCAGATATTTTAAGCTGAAAAACCCTGACGTAAAGATAATACTTATTTCAGGATATATAAAAGAAGACATTGCATTAAATTATCCGGATATATTTGATGCTTACATGCTTAAACCCATTGTTGTGCCAGAATTAATTAATAAAATTAAGCGGCTGCAGCAAGAAAAATGATTTATCGTTTATAACCTATATTGAACGCGCTTAAGGTATTCCATCAGGGTATAGCGCGAATTCAATGAAAATCAAGGAAATATTTACGCGAAATCTGAGCTAATCATGTAAAATGTTTTTCGCGAAATATATAAGTAATAATGTTTAATATTATAAAGCAAAAAGGCTCATTCATCTTAAAGGGTGCATGGGTCTTTTTGCTTTATAATCCTATAAAATTTTTTAAAATCTTAATAAATTTTAAGATTCATTCAGAATTTCTTAAGATTTGCTTATTATAATTTATTTGTATAATAAGTTAGTTAAATAACAAACAAAAGAGAGGGAGTAATCATATGGGTAGTTTTAAGAGAACACTGGCTATTTGCTTGGCTTTAGTAATGGTGCTTTTAATGGCAGCATGCCAGGCAAAATCTGTAACCAGCGAAAATAGCGGAGTTTTTACAGGAGAGTCAAAGGGTAAAAATGGAGCAATCAAGGTTGAGGTTACAATTGAAAATGCTGAAATTAAAGACATCAAAGTAGTAGAAAACCATGAGTCTGATTTCACGAAGAACGTATTTGAGCAGTTGCCAAAAAGCATGATAGCTGCTAATTCAGCGGATGTAGAAGTAATATCAGGTGC
>CAZUGK010000154.1:0-1082 GCA_964619815.1 uncultured Clostridiaceae bacterium
CCCATACTCGATATTGTATCTGTTATACTTTTGGTACTTCCCTGGGCAAAGCCAACTGCTGCAATAACTGAGGATACTCCTATTATGACTCCCAGCATGGTGAGAAAGGAACGCACCTTGTTGCTTCGGATGCTTTTTATTGCCATTTTATATGCCTGTAAAAAACCCATCTATCCCACCATCCTGTCCTCGTTTATTTGCCCATCCTGTATTCTTACCACTCTATCAGCCTGCATAGCAATATCATTGTCATGAGTAATCAGTACTATTGTATTTCCATTTGCATGCAATTTCTTCAGCATGGCCATTATATCCTTTCCTGACTTTGAATCCAGGTTCCCGGTAGGCTCATCCGCCAATATCATGGGTGGATTTCCGACCAGTGCTCTTGCTATGGCAACACGCTGCTGCTGCCCGCCGGAAAGCTCTGTAGGCTTGTGATGTATTCGTTCCCCCAAACCTACCAGCGTTAATGCCTCTACTGATCTTTCATAGCGTTCCTTGGTGGACACTCCCTGATAAATCAGGGGGAGTTCAACATTTTCTACTGCATTAAGCTTTTGAAGCAGATTAAAACCTTGAAATATGAAGCCTATCTTGTGATTTCTGATGTTTGCAAGCTGATCATCGCTCAAACCGCTTACCTCCATACCGTCAAGGTAATATTCACCGCTGGTAGGCACATCAAGACAGCCAATCATATTCATTAAAGTAGACTTTCCTGAGCCGGAGGGCCCTATAATTGAAACAAACTCATGCTGTTTTATGCTCAGGCTTATTCCG
Organism: uncultured Clostridiaceae bacterium; assembly: GCA_964619815.1. Classification (GTDB taxonomy): domain Bacteria; phylum Bacillota; class Clostridia; order Lutisporales; family Lutisporaceae; genus BRH-c25. Next base: position 784 of record CAZUGK010000154.1, read on the forward strand.
TTTAACGCTTTAACCTCCATATCTCCAATCCGATAGATTTTACTCATGTTTCTTATTTCTATCATGGATTTGCTCCTCCTAATTATTTTTTACTCTGACATTACCGCCGCCACCTGACGGAGGGGCGCCCATGATCATCATTTCCTGCCTTCTCGCATTATTGCCGGAGCTTGATGCCGTTGTTACAACTACTGCCTCTCCTTCTTTCAGTCCACTGACTATTTCTACATATTCTGCAGTACTTATACCGGTCTTTACCTCTCTCATTTCAATTTTCTGCTCAGCACTCTGCTGCTTTT
>CAZUGK010000154.1:1092-8139 GCA_964619815.1 uncultured Clostridiaceae bacterium
TTAAGTCCATATATATCCTCCTTTAGAAAAATTTTTTAATATCGGCATTTGCTTCTGAATTTTGGTTCTTGACAGTTCTGCCTGCCCCTTCTGCACCGCTTACAACTCTTACATAACTTTTACCGTTTCTTTTCTGTATTGCGTCAACCGGCACATACAGCACGTCGCTCTTTTCGCTCACGACTATTTCCGCGTTTGCATTCATGCTGCCTTTTAAGGCTTTATTTTTTTCTATTTGAATTGTTACCGGATATGTTGATACTCCATTTGTAGAGGTGCCTTCCACTGCAATTTTTGTTACGGTTCCCTTGAGCGGAGCATCAGTTGTTTCAGGCAACGCATCAATTGTAACCTTGGCGTTTTGTCCGACCTGAATTTTGGCTATATCCAATTCATCTACATTTATACTGAACTCCATGGTATCGTAATTTGCTGCGCTTCCCAGAACATCTCCTTGCTTAATACTGTTGCCTTGTTCAATGTCATTTAGTGTTAAGGTTCCGTCAAAGGGAGCATAGATCTTATAGTCCAGCAGCTTTTCTTCAGCAGTCTGTAGCTGCGAATACAAATCCTCCAGCTTCAGGTCGCTTGTTCCAATTGTAAGCTTCAGATCTTCATTATCAAGCTCTGCCAAAACCTCACCTTTTCTGACGTTTTGACCATTCTCTGTATTAAGCTTGCTGACTGTACCTCCTGATGGTGCTTTTACCGTCATGCTCTTCAGGTAACTTAAGGTGTTGCTGTCATTGCTGCTTATTTCTGAACCGTCTATGTTTATTGATACATTTGCAACCATCCCTTCTGATAAAGAGCTGGTATTGTCAATTATTACCCCTACGTTGTATACTTCAGCTCCATCGCCGGTAGTATAGCTTGGGGTGCTGATACTCGAGATGCTTCCTTCTATTACGTGCAGCTCATCTCTTTCCGTATCAAAGGCATTTACTGTGACTTTCTGCCCTACAGTGAGCTTGCTTCTATGTGTATTTTTGAAGGATGCCAACAGCTTTAACTTTGATTTATCAGTAATAGTTAATAATGTACCGTTGTTTGCTATACTGTCGCCCTCTTTAACCTGCAGGTCAATAATCTCTCCGTCTATAGGTGCCGTTACTGTTCCGGCCTGCAAATCCTTCACATTGCTGTTTCTGGTAAGCTGTGCCTGAGCGATGCTGTTTTGGAGCTGCTTGATTTGCAGCCGTGTGTCCTTGTCATCTATCTCAAAGATCAGGTCGCCGGCTTTAACTTTATCTCCATCCTTGAAATTTACTTTTGTGAGAGTCCCGCTTACATTGGAAGTCAACGTGAATTTTGATGAGGAACTTATTGGCCCTGAACCGGATACAACTACACTTAAGTTCCCCTTTCTTGCTATGGCTGTTGCCTGCTGTGAAGCGGCTGCCTTTGAATTATTTGATTTGAAATAGTTGATTCCTGCAATTGCTGCTATGGCAATAAGCAGTACAATAACAACAATTACTATCAACTTCTTTTTCGGCGCTCTTCTCACCGGCTTACTGCCAACATCTGTGTTTAAATTCATTAATGTTACCTCCTTGTATCTTTGCTGCTGAATCATATATCATTTTATTACCTATATAATTTTACCTCTTTATACCATAAGAAATCTCCGCAAAATTGTGGCAATCTCAGTGAATTTTATAATTTTAATAAATAGAGGGAGTCCAGCTTTCCGGACTCCCTCCAACATATCTGAAAGGAAGCACATTTGGGATGAACCTCCTATGTTTTATGATTATTGTTCCCTCAACGAATCCAGGGCAGCTTTTACTGCGGTGTTAATGGCATCAGCCTGTGCCTGGGTTATTGTACCTGCATCTACAAGATTGTCAAGGCCGCCTGAGAAAGGTCTTTTATTATTGTCTGCATCTTTTGCTGAGCCATCCTTATGAGCTTGTATCCTGGATTCAACTCGGGTTTTTACTTCCTTGTTTATTGCGTCAGCTTGAGTTTGCGTTAAAGTACCTGCTGCTACCAATTCTTTCAATATATCTGTTATCGATTTTTTAGACTCCTTTGCTGACTTCATAGCTTCATTGAATGCATCTGCCTGAGCTTGTGTGATAGTACCCGCAGTTACAAGGTTGTCAATTGAAGCCTTGTGCATCACCATGCCTCTTTGGAGGATGCCTTTTGAAGGAAAAACATCAAGCAATGCTTCCTTCTGCACATCAGTAATTGTACCAGCTGATACCAGTCCTGCAAGTATGTCTTCCATACTCTTCCTGGCTTCAATGCCGGACTTTATTGCACTATTTACTGCGTCTGCCTGCTCCTGGGTAATAGTGCCCGCAGTTACCAGCTCACTCATAGGGTTCTTAAACACTCCCTTAAAGCCTTCCCCGTCTTTTCCGGGAGTATAAGCTTTTATTACTGCATCAGCCTGTGCCTGGGTTATTGTACCTGAGGCTACAAGATTGTCTATAGCAGCTTTAACCTTTAATGTCACATCTGCCTTGTCTATTTTAATGAACTGCCTGTGACTTACTGCGGGCGGCTGGTTTGATGGCTGGTCAGCCGCAAAAGCAGATGACGTACCTGCAGCTGTTATCACTCCCGCCAGCATTAATCCTGCAAGTCTCTTTTTATTGATCTTTTCAAACATGTCTAAACACTCCTTCTTTTATGTATTTGTCAATTTTATGGTTTATGGGATTTATTAGCTACACTCATATTTTAGCCGGATAAAAGACATAAAATCTCCGCAAAACTGTGGCAAATTTAAAGCAACAGATTTTAACAAATGTAAAAGTATAGCCTTTCATGTTAAAATTAGTTAAGAGGTGGATGGATAAATGGATAAAAAACTGATATACATAGCTGATGATGAAATTAATATATGCAACATAATAAAGTCATTCCTGATAAAAGAAGGTTTTGAAGCTGGAACCTTTAACAACGGGCAGTCCATACTTGATGCCTTTAAAGCCAGGCAAGCCGATATGCTTGTAATAGATATAATGATGCCCGGGATGGATGGATATTCTCTTTGTTCCCAAGTGCGGCAAATAAGCAGTGTCCCGATTATCATAGTATCCGCCAAGGATACGGAACCGGATAAAATTGCAGGCTTGACCCTTGGGTGTGATGATTATCTCACCAAGCCCTTCAGTCCTATGGAGCTTATTGCACGAATAAGAAGCATTTTCAGAAGAATTGAACTGGATAAGGTGCAAACGGGAATCAGCGAAGCTATGAAAGTGTCCGATATTACTATTAATCATAATATAAAGAGAGCAGAATTGAACGGCAAGGATATAGGGCTTACAGTAATGGAATTTTCGCTGCTTCATTATCTTGCAGTCAATAAGAACAGGGCTGTCAGCCGCGCTGAGCTTCTGGACAAGGTATGGGGCTTTGAAAACGAAGTGGAAACCCGTGCAACTGATGATATGATAAAGAGAATAAGAAAGAAGCTTTCTGATGCAGGTTCCGTGCTTAAAATTGATACTGTCTGGGGCTTTGGCTTCAGATTATTGGAAAAGGAATGATTCTATGAAGAGCAATACAATAAAATGGAGAATTTTTAAATACAATCTGATTGTTATAATAATGCTGACTGCTCTGGTTGCTGTTATATTTAACGTCAGCATCAGGCTATATATTGAAAGGGACATTATCGGGCAATTGAGCAAAATAGCATCCCGTACCGAGGATACAGTTTTAAAAAAGGGTCCGGATATTTTTATCTTCAGTAAAAAAGCTCCTCCTGAGCTTCCCAAAATTAAAGTGGAGATCAATGATTTGTATAGATTCCATTTCATGCTGGACAGATCGCTGAGGGAGCCACTCTCTGTACTTAATGCAGATTACATTCTGCTGGACAGTGACATGAGAATTATAAATTCTCCTGTTGAGTGGCTTTCATCTGAAAATGCCGGACTGGAAGAGAAAATTTCAACTGAGATAAAAAAATCAAAGGATTTAAGCAAGGAAAGCTATTTGGACTTTCATTATTCGGGAATGGAGTATATAGCCATAATAAAGCCGGTAGCACAGAAAAACAACTTCGGATTAGGCTGGATAGTCATATATTCAAGCTTACAGAAGGTGAACCAGCTTCAAATGGCGATAAATCTGATTCTTTTTGCAATCCTGCTTTTATCTTCTTTCATTATTGTATTATTTTCTTCCGTTTTAGCAAAGAAAATATCTGCCCCCTTCACTACCTTGAATCAACACATACGATCCATATCGGAAAGAAATTTCGGAACGAAAATAGATACTCCTGTATATGATGAACTGAATGAATTTGTAAACAATATAAATATAATGTCCGAAAAGCTGGAGACATACGATAAAGCTCAGAAAACCTTCCTGCAGAATGCATCCCATGAGTTTAGAACTCCGCTTATGTCCATTCAGAGTTATGCTGAAGGCATAAAATATAATGTTACTGACACTGCAGCCTCTGCTGACATAATAATAGACGAATCCAAGCGTCTGACCCAGCTGGTGGAAAATCTGCTGTACTTGTCACGTTTGGATGCCATTGAAGAAAACTATTGCTTTGGAACATTGGATTATAATGAACTGCTCCACGGTTGTGCAGAGAGAATGAACGTAATAGCCGCCAAAAACAATATAGCTATTGAGGTTGCTCCACTTGTACAAGATGTAAAAATTGTTGCAGATGAGGAAAAGCTTACAAGAGCGGTTAATAATGTACTCAGCAACTGTATACGCTATGCTGAAAGCACTGTACTTATAAAGTCTGAGCTTAAGGATGAAAAAACAGTAAGATTAACAGTATCGGATGATGGTCCGGGCTTTGACTCCAATGAGCTTCCTAATATTTTCGACAGGTTCTTCAAAGGGGCAAAGGGTAATTTTGGGCTTGGCTTGGCAATAAGCAAGAATGTTATTGAAAAGCACAATGGAAAAATAACAGCTGAAAACTCTGAGTCCGGTGCTCAATTCCAAATTGACCTCCCGATAGCATAGTAATATTAAAAGGCCCTTGCATATATGCAAGGGCCTTTTTGCTGCTACTGCAGCGTGCGGTTTTCTTTTATATCTCTTCTTCTTGAACTGTTCAGCTCCGGTATGGCCTTTCTTATTTCCTTTGCCTGTTCTTCTGTAATTATCTTATCTTCGACCATTTTGTCAATGATGTCTTTTCTGTCTTTTTTGCTTTCCTTGAAGAATTCATTTCTTTCCTGGGGAGTCATGGATTTCAGCTTTTCCATGTTGGCTTTTCGTTCCTCTCTGACTTTTAACATATAGCTTCTGATATTGTCAATGTCCTTTGCAGTAAGCACTCCTTTATCAACCAGGCTTTGCAGTCCGTCACCAAGTCTTTCATTCTTCATTTCGCGCAGCTTGGCTCTGATCATTTGAGCCTCGGCTTCTGTTATTATGCCTTCCTTTTTTAATTCACTGAGAAGGCTGACTTTTTTGCCCTGCTTCTTCATTTGGTTTTTTTGTTCTTTGGTAAGCTTGTATGATTCATCAGTCTTTTTCTCTTTGTATTCAAGTATTCTTGCTGCTTTCTCCCTGGTTAGCCTGCCTTCCTGCACCAGCTTAATAACGGCTTCCTCCAAATACTGCTTGTTACCGACTATATAAACCTTATTGTCTTTTCCCTGATCCGGAGATGCTATTCCTTCATTTTCAGCAAAGGTTGAAATACCGGCGAAAAAGGCCATGCAAATAACAAGCAGCGCACATAGCACTTTCATTGATGGTTTGACATCTTTCATCAGGTAAACTCCTTTCTTTTTATTGCCACTCATTGTGACATTATTATTATCTGCAAATATTCAGATATTTTTGTGATGGTTTTTAAGGCAGATTCATGAAGCTTTAAACGCTCCAGATTAGCCAAAAATTACTTGGATTAAAACCTCTGATGCAAAACCAAAATAATAATGAGTTAATAAAAATTAACTCATTATACATATCAACCGAGGAGGTGAACATAAATGGCAAGAAATAATCAGAAAGTAGTGCCACAAGCAGCAGCAGCACTTGATAGGTTTAAGTTTGAAATAGCAACAGAAGTAGGCGTTAACCTTAAAGAAGGCTATAATGGAGATATCGCAGCAAGAGATGCAGGAAGAATCGGTGGACAGATGGTAAAGAGACTAATTGAAACAGCTGAAAGAAATATGGCTGGGACTACAGCAACAACAAGAACAAGGTTCTAAACAAAAGGAGAGTTTTGACTCTCCTTTTCACTTTACTATGTGTAACTAAAAAGACAAAGCCACATATTATGGAATTAAGGGTTTGTTTATCTCATATATGTGAAGGGGGGCTTAAGAATGGCTCATAGGCGTTCATCTGCAAGTTATAGTGCGCCACCTCCGGCACCATGACCGCCCGCTCCTGCAGCACCGGCGGTTTCACCGGTAAATAATCTGCTCTCATCAATTTTGTCAAGAAAAGCTTCATCACCGGCACCGGTACCATTTTCTTTGCCTGCACTGCCGATTGGAGAGCTGTTCGGAGGAATCAGCAACTCTGTGAGCGGCCTGGTTCTTAATGACAACTGGTGGGTTGTACTTCTTATAATATTTCTTTTCTTCCCGAACATCAGCAATAGGATGTTTGGAGGGCTGCTCAAGAATTAAGCCCCGGCACATTATACCTGGGCTTCTTCTTTTGTCTGTTCGTTTCCCTTTTTTAGCTTCGCCTTAACCTCTACTGCTATAAGTATGATTAAAGGAAAAACGACTTGAAAGGGGAACGCGTAATATGGCCAAATTTCCTGAGCCCACTCAAACATCTCCATAATATTGCCATATATTAAGTATGACAGGTTGGCCATCAAAAGCCCAAGGGGAGTTACAAGGAATCTATAATCCTTGGATCCGAAAAGCTTTGACACTCCCTTGGTCGCTGCAAGCAAGCAGATGCTTATTTTAATATAGCAGCAAAGCATAAATTCTATAGCTACCGATATTTCGAGCCTTTGCAGAAAGTTTCCGATATTAACCCTGCTTATGGCTGTATAAGAAGGGAAATATACAGATTGTAAAGTCGAAGCACCCAGTACCGTGATATTTCTCGCTACTACAAAGG
>CAZUGK010000154.1:8149-9571 GCA_964619815.1 uncultured Clostridiaceae bacterium
ATAAAGAATCCTCCTATCATTATTGCTTTGAGGTATACCTTGTAACCGGAGCTTTGCGTACCCAAGGAATCAAAAACCATCATGAACACAACCAGTTCACAAAAAGGGAAGGAAAAAGACTGGAAAGCTCCTTGTAACACAGGTTTTATACCATCTCCCATTATGGGAAGCAGATTTTCTAGTTTTATATTAGGTATAGTTAAGAAAGCTAAGATAACAAGTATAAGAATTGCATATATAATAAAGTATCCGCCGCATTTTGCAATAGTCTCTATACCACTCTTTACCCCAATAACACATATTAAAGAAAATATTATCATGGGTACTATTTGGGGAGTCTCCGGTAAACCGACAGTGTTCATAAATTCAGTAAAATTCCGAAGTACTAATGCACCCAAATGAAAAGAAAACCAGGTAAATATAAGGCCGAATAATCTTCCTGCGAATTTTCCGAATACTTCTTCTAAAATGTCATACAGATCCCTGCCCGGGTATCTGGATAATATCCGTGCATACATCAGCAAAACCGGTATAGAAAGCAGTATTGCCAACAAAACCGAAAGCCATGCATCGTTTTTTGCCTTTCCTCCTGTTCCCATTACCAATGTGCTTCCGAAAATAAATAGTATTACCAGGTAAGTCCCTTGTTGGTCCGATATGGTTTGCTTATACATTTGCACCCTCCGGTTATCTTCCGATTATAGATAAAATAATATCCTTTATTAACCTTGCTGGACTGGGCATGCTGCTGACATAATTGCTTGCTATGCTTATGGCACAGGATATAGACATTAACGACATATAAAGTAGAAGCTGATCTTTTTTGTTAGCCTTTGTAAATGTGCTTATATCAACTACAGTTGCAATCGCATAAAGCACTATAACGAATATCCACATGTCTTACATCCCTACCTTAATGGGTTCTCTTGTGATTGAGCTGCTCCTGATTCTTACATTAACGTTCACACTTGTTTCCACTTCTGTAAAAATATCATCCCATTGCTTTTCTACACTTTTCCATACCTTTGGCATGAGATGGCTTATCTTTTCTCCAAAGCCCAGAAAGTCAGTTTTATATTCCTTTTGAGCCTTCTCAATCAGATTGTTCAGATTCCTTTCAATTTGCTTTTCGGCAGCATTTTTCAGAGCAGCTCTCCCCTTTTCGCTGATAACATCATCACTTCCCATTATTTCCCCTACATTCACATCAATTGCTAAGTCCACCTTGATATTTAGCTTTCCATCTATGACCTCTGGTTTTACTTTTGTTTTACTTCTCATAATCTCCAAGGCAACATTCGTATGTTTTTCGCCTACATCTGACACCACAAACAAACCTCCTTTGAATTCATTCTTCAGCCACAGTAAACTCTTTGCTTCGATTTCGCTTAGATAACCAAGAAGTTTATCTTTCCTTAATAT
>CAZUGK010000155.1:0-9320 GCA_964619815.1 uncultured Clostridiaceae bacterium
ATTGTATAGGAAAGTTATACTTTCCTATACAATAAAAAATCAACCCCTGCATTAAGCAAGAGTTGACTTATACCGTTTGAAAATTGTCTATTCCATTTCTATCAACAGTTCTCCGTCCTTATCATATATACCTTCCTCATCCACCTGCACATAACCGTCAGTTGCATCACAGATGAAATCCAGCATGCATTCAAGAAAATCCCAGCCTTCCTCGGTAATATCCTCATCTACCTCAAAGGCATATATCTGTACTGCATTCTTCACAATTTCCTGAGCCTTTTTCTGCCCTTTGCTGTAAGGCAGCTTTTTTATTGCCTCAAGAAATTCAGCCTGCTCTTCCTTGAATATGCTGTCCTCCTGTTCCTTTGTATCCCTTTCCAGCTCAATGGGCTTCAAACTCTCATCGTATTGAAAAACTGCATTTGTCCAATCATTCTCCGTAAACTCAGGTTCGTCCTTGCCTGGAGAAGTGGCAAATTCAAAGCCTGCATCTTTAAGCTCATCGCATATTGCATATAAGGATGGAAAATCTTCTGCCGTTGAAAAAACTCTAACATAAAAACTCATCTGCAGCCCTCCTTCATAAAGTAATATCTATATAAATATTACCTAATAAATATTAAATTGACAATCAGTAACTCATCCCAACTGTCAAACAATTTTTTGCCCCGCGTCCCGTGTCTCGTGTCTCGTGCTTTCAGAAAGCCCTTCGAAAACTTCACTTAAATCCTCGAATCCCGAGTCTCGTATATCGTATCTAGTCTCTAACTCCTGCAGCGTTTTTTTCAGCTGCTGAATATCAACTGTTGTATTTGTACAATAACCATTAGGCCTCTGGTTTATCAGACCTATAACCGGTATTTTCCCTACATCCCCAATCCCGCTTATAAGCTCTCTTTCACATGCTATGGCAAAGATAAAATCCGGCTTGCATTCCTTTACAGTATTTCTGGCGGCAGTCCCCCCTTTTGCAACTACAGTCCTGATGCCGCAGTTCTCAGCTATGCCCGCTATTTCTCCAATCCTGCAGCAGCCGCATTTTTTGCAATTGCTTATATCCTCGGTTATACTCCGCCTGCAGTCTTTATTCTGCATGCAGTGGGGAATAAGCATAAGCATTCTGGCTGAATGGTTTTTGCGAAGCCTATATCTTGCCGCTATATTATTAACGTTTATATATACCCTCCTAAGTTCATCCTTATCCTCTCTGAAAAGCCCTGCCAAATAAATATAAGCAGGCAGCATAATACTAATCCCCGCCCTCAGAAGATATATGCTGAAGCCTTCTGCGCTGCCTGACCTGTTTGCTCTTGCCAGTGCCAGGGATACTGCCCATAATAATATAAGAAGTAATGAAACACCGGCAACTACATATGCAATTATCCTACGATACGGAACGGAATAGATTTTAAGCAAACCGAAAGAAACTATTATTGTTACCGCTGACAGGACGCCTGAGACTATAGATGATATCTGCATCATTTTTCTTATTTCTTTTTCCAAACTGCTTCCTCCATGTTGAAACACAAAAGTAGAAAAATGCGACGCTGTCGCATTTTTAAGTCACTAGTCTCCGGTCGCTAGTCGCTAGACCAGGGTAGGGCTTTGAAGGCTAGGTTAGACTACGAATTACTAGCCATACCTATAAGGAATACCCTAATTCTAGAGACTAGAGACTAGTGTCTAGCGACTAAAAACCATGTTTTATTTGAGACGCATCTTTTATATATTATGCGGGTTATTCCATCTAAGTATTCAGCATTGGAATATTTGACCTTTATGGGGTTATAATAATCTGAAAAGCCACATAAGCTTAAAAGCTAAAGGAGGGTATTCAAATGTCAGTAACATTTTTCTATGGCTCCATTGCAGCTGTATGGGTCATATTTTTGCTTTGCTCTTTAAGAAAACCAATAACCTTCAAAAATATCATGATTGCTATAACTGCCATGGGATATTCCTTGCTTTTTGAAACAACATTGGGTGAGTATGCCGGGCTATACTACTATATAAACCCTTCAAAATCCCTCTTTTATATAATAGTATCAGCAGTATTTCTTTACCCTGTGATCGAGGTGATATACACAATGTTCCTGCCTGAAAAGGCTAAGCAAGGAGCTGTGTACACAGTCATATGGATATTGCTCATGCTGGCTTTCGAGCTCCTCAGCCTATATACAAGAACAGTTGTCCTTACAGGTTGGAGAGTTATACCCTGGTCTATAGTAACATATATTGTTACTTTCGGTTGGATAAACCTGCTGTTCAGATACCTGCTAAAAAGAGGCTTATGATTATACATCACGAGCCTCTTATCTATGAGGTTCTCTCAATGCCAGCTTGCTGGCTAAAGCACCGTATTTGGATAAATGGATATTGCTGGCGTATAGCAGCTTATTCACCCCGGGAATTCCCAAGCTTGCCACAAGCAAGTCATATTGGTTGTTGGTCATCTTATTAAGCATTTTCCTTAGTTTCCGCATCTCGTCATTCCTGTTCATATTGCTTCGTATCTGCTTTTCATAGTCCCAACCCAAAGCAATAGTCCTGGCTGCTGCTGCACCCATTATTGCAGCATTAAGGTGCCCAAAGCCCAGGAAAGGCTCCACCCCTCCCCCTGCATTGCCGATAAATATAATATTGCCCAGTCGGTGCGGATATACCCAGCCGCTATTGTGCATCAGGGTGAATTCCTCTACTATGGGATTCTTTATGTTTTCTCCGTAAATAAAAAGCTCCCAGTACCGGTCTATCTCTTTTTCATTGACATCGCTTGCTATTACAGCTATGGTTGCTCTGTGCCGGTCAAAAGCAGCCATATAGCCATAACCGCTCTTAAAATAGTCTTTATTTATCCACATGATAAGCTTATTGGGGTCAAAATCCCCTAAAATCACTGCGCCTCGCACATAAGTCCTAATCCATTCCTGCCAAATTCCCAACTCCTCAGCATAGCCGGAATTGCCGGTAGCTACCACAACATAATCAAACTTTTTGGAAAGCTTTTCATAGTCTCCTACCTCATTGAAGTACACCTTTGTATGCTTAAGCTTGTCGTATATCTGGTTCTTAAGGGAATCAGCATCCTTTGAATACTTGAAAAAATGCCCATAAGTGCCTTTTAATGTAGTCGTCACATTAGGAGTATGATGTTCAAGTATATTGACGGTTGCTAAGGGCTGTATATCAAGATGATGGTTTTTGCTCAGATACTGTACAATATCAGGTATCGGCCTATGGGTTATGTCCAGCACTGCTGTAACATGATTAATTACTTCTCCGATGAAGCTGTTTTTCTCAAATATCACAGGCTTTATGCCGAGTCTTTCAAGCTCATGGGCACAGTATAAGCCCGCAAGCCCCGCACCTATAATTGCTACCTTCATTGATTATTTCCCCCGTATTTTTTCATCACCTTGAACCATGCAAAAACCAAGATGCCTATACCAACAGTGCAAAGTGCAAATACATAATTGTTCATAATAATTAATCCCTTTCTTCACCATTGTTCTCAATACTTGGGTCTCTTTGGTATTATCTTTGCTACTATTCCTACGGAGCCCTTGTTTCTCTCTATCTTCTGCTGTATTTTTACTATGTCACGCATCTCATCATCCCTGAGCTGTGTGAAGGTATGCCTTACCTCGGGATTTCTCACGTTAATAAGGTTTTCATTGTATGAGATCTGATTCATAACCCTGTATTGGAGAATATCCTTTAAAATATTTATATCTTCCATACTGTCACTCCCTACTGTATTTTAAGCTTTATCATTTTATCCTTCATCACCTTCAAATGCTCCTGTGAAGTTTTTCTGAATTCCTTTATTACTTCTTTAAGCTCCTTGTTCTTTATCTCTGAGTAGTAATCCTCATACTTTCTCAGCAGCAGTTCCTCCTTGTCAATAGAATTTCTGAATACAATGCTCAAAACATATTCCTGGGAAAACTCCTCCATATCATCACTCCTCTTTCAGTTAGCTGCAAATTGTTTAAATATACTCCGTCTCAATAATTCCCACAAATATTTTTTGCAGCTTTGCAGATATTATTCTTATATATGAAGGAATCACTTATTTAGAGGTGAACGGACATGAAGGTAGCAATTGTTGGAGCCGGTTTATCCGGTTTGTCCTGTGCCATAGAACTGGAAAGGCATAAAATTAAGCCGGTGATTTTCGAAAAGAGGGCCCATGTAGGAGAAGCGATTGATTACGCCACGATATGGCCAAGAGTCATCAGCAGGCCTATAATGGATCCTATGAAATACTTGAAGAAGGAATATGGTCTGGAGCTTACACCCTTGAACCACATAAAGAAAATGATCATGTATTCGCCAAAATCCAAAGCAACCGAAAGAGGAAGCCTGGGGTATATTTTCAGAAGGGGATATTCCAATTACGCTCTGGAAAAACAGCTTCTTAACTATCTGAGGAATCCGATAACCTTCAACAGATATGTGGAAATTGAAGATGTAAAAAATGAATTTGACTTTATCGTAGTTGCCACTTCAAACAGTATAATCTCCAAAAAGCTTGAGGTTTGGACAGATACTTTCAATACACACGCCAGAATCGCTACAATTGTTGGAAAATTCAAGCCCACAGAAATTATAATGTGGCTGAATACGGAGTATGCGAGAAACGGCTTCTGTTATATCGTTCCCAAAAGTGATTCTGAAGCATGCATGGTGCAGATTGTAAACGACATTACAAGCTATGAGGTGGATTATTATTGGAAGGAATTCCTTTTTACCGAGAACATACAGTACTACATATCCGGTACAACGGATACCGAGCATGATTGTGGCTTTTGCCAGCCTCGCCAAAAGGATAATGTGCTTTTTGTTGGAAATTCCGCAGGCTTCACAGACAATCTCATAGGCTGTGGCAGCCTGAATGCCATAGAAAGCGGCGTCCTTGCCGCCCATGCCATCGTATATGGAGAGGACTACAATACTCTGACGCAGCCAATATTTGAAAATATCCAAAAGATTCATGAACACAGAAAAGCACTTAATACTCTTGATAATTCCAAGCTGGACCTGTTAATAGGAGCCTTGGATCTACCTATTATAAAAAACACTGTGTACAACAACCCCTTCTTCAGAATATCACATACATCAAAAAGTGTGGGATTATACAATTCCTTTATCAAAAACAGGAGGAAGGCTGTGGAATAGTGATGCTGCAAAATTAAAGACGGAGAGCAATCTCCGCCTTTAGCTTCCATGTTTATTTTGCTACTGCGCCTTCTGAATACTTGTTTCCGGCGTTCCAAAGGAGATACTCCTTTACGCCGTTTTCTTCAAGAGCCCTTATCTGATCCTCTACCTGCTTGTCAGAATACTTTATGTGACCCGGCACCCAAGGAGCCGTAAAGTCTTGTATCCACGGCCTTATTGTTGCAGGTGTCTCAATGTTCTTGTTGCGGGCTGCAGAATCCTTTGTGGAGTGGAAAACTGTTTCGTAAGGATATGCATCCGGCACTGAGAGTCCATAAGTACTATTGGCATAGTGGCTTGGGTACATCATGGGGGATATATAATCAACCACATTGCTTACTGCCTCCCAGTACTGCCCCAGGGACATATCATCCGCTACCGAACCTACCAGCCCGTATACGTCAGCTGATATATATACATTTAGTGGGACCAGCTGTTCTCTGGCATATTTGAGATAATTCTGTATAGCCTGAGGCTTTGACTCTCCTGAAGTATTCCTGTAATCCAGAGACTTGTCCAGCCTTCCGCCGTTTGAAGCAGGGAATCTTACATAGTCAAACTGTATTTCATTGAAGCCTGCTTCTGCGGCTTCTTTTGATACTGCCAAATTGTACTCCCAAAGTGTCTTGTCATAAGCAGATGCCCAAATCAAACCGTCACTGTTTGTAAAAGGCTTTCCGCTGTCCTTATATATAATTGCCCTGTCCGGATGGTGCTTGGTATAAGTTGGATCCTTAAAGGAAACTATTCTTGCAACTGCATATATGTTGTTTTCTTTGAGCTTCTTCATTAATGCCGATATATCCTTTACAGTGGCATACTTATTGGCTTCAGGGCTGTACTTTTCTGCAGCCTTTGTCGGGAAAAGCATATGCCCCTTGTCATCCTTCACATCTATAACAAAAGTGTTTATTTTTGTTCTTTTTGTCATTTCTATGAGCTTGTCCAACCTATCATTGGAAGCAGAGTATTTTGTAAGGTATATTCCCCTTGCTTCCACCCTTGGATTGTCCGGGTATTCATAAGTCTTCTTCTGAGGTGAGAAGTCAAGCTTTCTAAGGTCCTCAGTCAAAAGTTCAGCTCTGTCCTTAGCAGTGTACTCTGCGGCTATCCAGCCTTCCGCACTTCCGCTTGTATTGTCATAGCTGATTTTGTACCATGCCTTTCCGGAATCATCCTTTTTTTCTTCGACTATGTTCACAGCAGTGCCTTTGATTAAATTGTCCTGCACTTTTGCATCAGTTTCTGCAGCTTCTCTGACTTTGAGCTTGCTTGCACTTATGTACGCTACATTGTCAGCTTCCTTCTGATTTTCCTCTGCAGGAGCAGGGGTCACAGTAGCTTCCGGAGTTGGTGCAGCCTGGGGTTGTTCTTCCGAAACGGGAACCGGGTTGGTGGTTATTGCCGGTGCAGCTTGATTATACATGCAGCCAACAGCGAAGGTTAATACAAATAAAAGTGTGACAATTACAGCAAACAGTTTTTTCCCTTTCATAGGCACCTCACAAATTCTTATTCTTGATGTTTCAAGTAAATTATATCATGAAATATGACGAATTTTGCTAAATTTTTGTTGCAGTTTACCATGTAAAATAATACATTTTATCGAATTATTTCTAAAACTAAAAAAGGCTGCATAAGCAGCCTTTATTCTTTGTCATCCATTATCTTTACATGATATTTGCCAACTTCCTGCATGAACCTGTCCTTTAACTCTTCGCCGCCTTCCACAAAGGATACGGGAATTTTCTTCGCCCTGTTGAAATTTATATCCAAATCGACATTCTCATTCTTGTTGGCCATTTTTACAATTTCATCGAAAGGAAGCTTCGGCCTGATGCCCTTTACAGTATATCCATTTCGATACCTCTGTTTTACAAAAGCGTAGATGAGATATTTCCCTTCTTCAATGCAATGCACTGCACACAGTGCTACATCCTCAAATTTCACCGGCATTCTGGAAAAAGGCCTTACTACAACAAGCTTTTTTTCATTAATTGTAATCTTCAGAATCAGTCCGCTATATGTAAGAGGCACAAACAACAGGATAAGTACTATAAAAAAGTAAGCCCAGAAGCCATGGGGCGCTAAAAAATATATAACTATTGCCAAAGCTATTAAAACAGAAAACATTATCAAAGGTCCTCTTATTGCATCCCAGCGTCCTTTATATTCAGTCACAGGCTTCTTCCTCCTTAGTGTTTTGCATTTATTCTATTCTATTATAAGTAATCCTGTCTTTTTAAGCAATACCCATTGCTTACACCTGCAGACAGCTAAAATCCTGCAGCTCGGGTTCCGTACCGGAGACAGTGCTTTATGACTATTATCATCTTATAATGTGATTTATATCACATCCAAAAGCTTCTTTTTTTAGTAAAATCCCATTATGGTATTAAAAATTACATTTTATTTTAAAGGAGGAAATTATATGTTCTGTAATCAGTGCGAACAGACTCCCCACGGGGGTTGTACAAAAATAGGAGTATGCGGAAAGAATGAGGATATCGCTGCACTCCAGGATACGATGATATTTGGTTTGAAGGGTATAGCTGCCTATGCTACCCACGCAAGAGAAATGGGTTGTATTGACCCCGAGGTAGACGGCATAACTCATGAAGCACTTTATATGACCCTTACAAATTCCAACTTCAATTTGCAGGAGCATATCAATATGGTGCTCAAGGTTGGCTCTGCTGCGGTTAAGGTTATGGAGCTCCTGGACAATGCCCATACATCAAGATTGGGAATACCGACTCCTGTAACAGTATCACAGGATAAGATAGAAGGCCACAGCATCCTTGTTACCGGTCACAACCTTTATGCTTTGGAAGAGCTGCTGAAGCAGACTGAAGGCAAGGGCATCAACATCTATACACATTCAGAAATGCTTCCGGCTCACGGATATCCTGAGCTTAAGAAGTACAGCCATTTGAAAGGCAATGTAGGAAAGGCCTGGTATGACCAGAGGAAGCTCTTTGAAGAGTTCCCCGGAGCGATACTTGGTACAACAAATTGTCTTATGCCGGTAAAAGGAACATATACGGACAGATTCTTCACCTACGGAACAGCAGGTGTGGAAGGTGCACAGAAAATAGTAAATGAAGATTTCTCTCCGATTATAGATAAAGCACTTTCACTTCCAGAAGTCTATATCGAATCAGACAAGACTCTGACTACCGGCTTCCATCATCAGACTGTACTTTCAATAGCCCCGGAGATAATCGAAGCAGTAAAAGCCGGCAAGATAAGAAGATTCTTTGTTATTGCAGGCTGCGATGCTCCAACTAAAGGCAGAGACTATTATAGGGAGCTTGCCCTTTCACTTCCGATGGATTGTATGTTACTCACCACATCCTGCGGAAAGTTCAGATTCAATGACCATGATTTTGGAACCGTACCGGGCACAAGCATCCCAAGATATATAGACCTGGGCCAATGCAACAACTCAGGCTCGGCAGTAAAAATTGCCCTCGCTCTGGCAGAAGCCTTCAACTGCTCTGTGAATGACCTTCCTCTGAGCATCGTACTCTCATGGTTTGAACAGAAAGCAGTAGCAATACTTCTTGGACTCCTTCACCTGGGAGTTAAGAATATCCATATAGGGCCAAAAGCTCCTGAATGGTTCACATCCAATGTAGTCGAAGTATTGCAGAAGAATTTTAACCTCCAGCTCATAAGCGGTGATGCAAAAGCGGACCTGGAAAAGATGTTAGGATAACCTAAAAAACTACAATTTAACAGTATCATGAGATTACTTAAAAACCAGCACTGATTTTTGTGCTGGTTTACTTTTTTTGAATATTAGACTCTATCCCATAATATGCTACATGAAATATTTAACTAATAATTTACTCCCTATCCAAGCCCCAATAAATATGAAAATCCAATAGACCCAGCCATGTAAGGACATCGACGCTACTCCACAGAATAACGCTCCTATATTGCATCCGAACGCAATTCTTGCACCATAACCCATTGCCAGTCCGCCCAATACTGCCCCCACTACCTGCTTCCATGACTTAATCTTCTTTATCCTGAACTGTGATGCCAATAAAGTGGAGAGAAGTGCTCCAAAAATAATACCAATATTGGAT
>CAZUGK010000156.1:0-5228 GCA_964619815.1 uncultured Clostridiaceae bacterium
GTTCCCCCACCGTGTCTTCCGTGGATTCCCGTGTTTTTCCGCAGGAAATCCGTGTCACCCGTACCTGTGCCCATAAGGAATACCCGGACTTTCCTCGCAACCCCGTAACCTCGAAACCTCGTACCTGAAGAATGCTTCGCATCCTTCTACTGTTATACAAAGGTTAAGGTGAGGAACATATGGAATTGAATGAGATCAGGGAACAAATTTATAAGGAATTGGGCACACCACCCAGGTATAAGGATAAAATCCAGTCCATACAGGACCTTTACCTGGCGCCCTATGCGACAAAGCGTCCAAGAGCCGGAAGCCGGAGGAACCCTAACGAGAAAAATACCAATTTTGAGGCAAGAAGTGATTTTCAGCGGGACAGGGACAGGATAATACACTCCAGTGCATTCAGGCGTCTCATGTACAAAACACAGGTCTTTGTAAACCATGAAGGTGATTATTACCGGACACGAATGACACACAGCCTTGAGGTTTCTCAAATTTCCCGGGGCATCGCCCGGTCCCTGGGTTTGAACGAGGATTTGACCGAAGCCATAGCCTTAGGCCATGACCTTGGACATACCCCCTTCGGCCACGCTGTAGAAGAGCTTCTGTCAGGGTTCCTTGAGAATGAGCACGGCTTCTGTCATAATGAACACAGCGTAAGAGTTGTGGATGAAATCGAGCAAAAGTCAGGGACGGATAACTGCGGCCTCAATCTTACCTGGGAGGTAAGGGAAGGGATCCTTAAGCACACTAAAGACCACACAGATGGTATTTATGAGGATTTGATGCCTTCTCTGCCATCCAGCCTGGAAGGGCAGGTAGTAGCTCTTTCCGATACCATAGCCTATGTTTGCCACGACTTGGATGACGGCTTGAACGCCGGCTTGATAAACAGCCTCTTTAATGAAAAGCTGCTGTCAAAAAAATCCTTTAATAAGATTATGTATGAAAATTTCGGGCTTAAGCCCAACAGCAGCATAAGCTCCCTGATAAATACCCTTGTAATGGATGTTGTTGAAAGCTCCTGGGAAATAATAAACAAAAATAATATTACTTCTATTGACCAGGTGAGAAGCTTTTCCGATGAAAAGGGAAACAAGATAATACGGCTTGGAAAACATGAGGAGGCTTTCAGAAAGCTGAAGAAATTCGTAGGCGATAACATATACCAGAGTCCGATGACCACGATTATGGATGTCAAAGCGCAGAAGATTGTCAGTGAAATCTACAATACGTATTGGAATAGCCCCAAACAGCTGCCCAACCATGTATATAAAAAGTACATATCGAGCAGAGCTGCAATGTCTTATGGGGGCTATAAAATAACTCAGGGAAGAGTTCTTTGCGATTATATAGCAGAAATGACTGATCGCTCAGCTCTTGAAACCTATGACAAGCTTTTCAGCCCATTTACGAAGATATAACATCCAGGGTATTCCTTATAAGCATGGTTACGAGGTTTCGAGGTTCGGGGTGTTGGGCGAACAGTGCTAACCCGACGGAGAAGCACATACCAATCAGATTGTACGAAAGGTGTTGCGTTTATTTGAACAAATTAATGGGCTTTTATGAGCTTAAAGATATAAATATCCCCACCGTACCTTGGGAAATGTACTCCCGGGATGTAATGCTGGACAGCAGTATGCTGTGGACTATCAGAGTTGCTGTAAAGAGCGGGGATGATCTGAATCTTCCCAGGGCTGTCGGTGTAACTGCAGAAGTGGCTGCCGAGAAGGGAATTGCTCTGCTGGAAAAGTACAAGGATACCGGAATGGTAATATATTACCCCTACTTTATAGCAGACAAAAGCGGGGTAATAGACATAAGAGCCGACAGGACAGTTATTGAAGCTGTAGATAAAGACCTCTGGAATCTTGTGACTCATGGGCGAAAGGATGTAACCATCATTCACGGGGGTGATTCCGTAAAATATGCCGGAGATAAGGAATTCCTCTCAGAGGAAGAATTGGAGCTCCTAAACAAATACATCAACCGCATCAAATCCTATTACAGGGAAGAAATAAGCGAAGGAAAATCAATAATTGCCGAATGGAGCTTTGCGTACAATACCGATATTGATCACAAGCCCCTTGGAGAGAAATACCTGGTATTCTACGAACTCCGGAGCATATAAAAATAGAATGCTTAAAGCATTCTATTTTTATATATCACTCTTTCATCGATATCCTTAAGCGTACTGCAGCCTGTCATTATCATTGCATCCTTGAGCTCACTGCCTATCTTTTTGGTATAAAGCTCAACACCTTCTGCGCCTCCACCGTAGGCTGCAACTCCATAGGGTCTTCCAACAAGCACCGCATCGGCGCCAAGGGCAAGCACCTTCATAACATCAATCCCCGACCTTATACCGCCATCAATGAAGATTTTAATTTGCCCTCCAACTGCCTTGTATATTTCCGGGAGTACCTCTACTGTTGCAGGAGTATGGTCAAACACCCTGCCTCCGTGGTTTGACACCACAATGCCATAAGCACCTGCCTCAACAGCCTTAACCGCTCCTGCCACTGTCATTATGCCCTTTATGATAAAGGGAAGCTTTGTGCTGGAAACTATTCTCTTTATTTCACCGACAGATTTGGGGCTTACAGGTTTTCCTGCGGCAGCTAGAATAGCCAATCCTGCAGCATCAATGTCCATTGCCACTGCCAAAACTCCCACCTCTTCTGCCTTTTTCACCTTGGATATGACTTCTTCTGTCTTCCATGGCTTTATTGTTGGTATCCCCCAGCCTTCAACCTTCGATATGGCTTTAATCGGCAGGCCATAATTCTCATCCTTTACTCCATCTCCCGTAAAGCCTGCCGTACCAGCCTTCTTGCAGCCAGCAACAATTGCATAACTGTACTCCTCATCATTCAGTGCTTCTCCATACTGCTGCTGTAAGCCTCCAATGGGAGCTGCAAATATCGGAAAGCTGAAGCTCTTGCCAAAAAGCTCCACAGAAGTGTCTACTTCCTTGAACTCGTAAATTGTATCCATATTAAGCTTTATCTCATTCAATTTGTCAAAATTCCTTATAAAGCTGCTGCCGCTTCCTTTACCGCCCATACCGGGAATCTGCCCCCTGCATACGACGCCATTGCACTCACGGCAGATTTTGCACCTTTCTCCTATGGTAGCCTTTGCTTTTTCCAAAACCTCTTTGTACTCCATTTGTATCCTCCTGTAACTTTAATTATATTTAGATTAATATATTCCGGATGTAAGTTTTCTGCTTTTTCTGCATAAACTGTAATATAAAGATAAATACCTGAATCAGGGAGGTGATTTGCATGCTGCAAGCTGTCCACTGTCATAACTTCAACGGAAAAACCACATTAAGCCATGAACACAGGCATGGTCTTTCAGGCATTACCAGTGAAGAATCCAACCATTCAGGCCACGCCCATAAAATTGCCGGATATATAACCTTCAATCACGGCCATGAGCATTACTACAGCATAACCACCGGACCTGAGCTTGAGGTTTCCGATGGCCACATACACTACTACCAGGGCACTACCTGCGATAGCCACAATCATCTGCATTTTGTCTATGGCTATACCTCAGTTTACAAATGATTATAGCTACTGCCCCCTGCTGAAGCTGTATTCCCCATCCGGCAGCTGTTCGCAGGAAGCCAGCTCGCTGCCGCTGCCGGTATCATAGACATAACCGCTGATATGGCTCCCCTTGAATTCATTATTGATTTCACTGCACAATCTTTTCATAAAGCTCTTCAATGTATTATCCGATAGTTTATCCCATTTTTCTTCGAACTTGCTTTTCTGTATAAATACTCTATACTCCACCATGTTTTCATTGCCCTTAAGAGCAAAGGTAAAATGAATTCCTTTAAAATGATCTGCGTAGTCGTCATTAAACCTGTCCTCCAACGTACTTATGGTGCTGTAATTTTTGTAGGTTCCTATCTCTATGTCTCCTTCAGGGGTGTTGTAGAAGGTAGTTAATTTTCTTGAACTTGCTATATCTTTTATATAGCCCTTGACTTTAGTATATCCAAACTCTCCCATTATAGGATTGCAAATCTCTTTGAGCATTTCTTTCTTTTCATTGGTGGAAATGTGTCCCCACGCAGCTTTATCCAAACTAAGGTCAACCTCAAGCTTGACTCTGACTTCGTCTTCGTATCCCGATAATATTACCCTGTAGGAAACGCCTTCATATTCACCCGTCTCACTGTTTATTAAGTCCTGCAGTTCACTTATGCTTAACTTCTTTTTGCTTATTATATCATTTTCCAGCCCCTTAACCTTGTTCTGAAGCTCAGTTATGCCTTTTTCCCTGGCATCCAGCTCTGATTTCAGGTTTTCCAATACAGGATCAGGCTTGTCTGATATAATGATTTTTTGCTCCTTCTGGTTCCAGTCAATATTTTTATCAAAAAGCTCCGCTAAAGCCCTTACCGAAAGATAGTTGTATCCTTCTACCAGAACCGGCTTTATCCCAAGGCTTACTTCCTTACCGTTATATGCAACTCCGG
This sequence comes from uncultured Clostridiaceae bacterium, assembly GCA_964619815.1. Taxonomy (GTDB): domain Bacteria; phylum Bacillota; class Clostridia; order Lutisporales; family Lutisporaceae; genus BRH-c25. Next base: position 4,502 of record CAZUGK010000156.1, read on the forward strand.
CCTTGGACTCTGCTGCTTGTATTACCTTTGCCATATCATCGGCAAAGGTGAAAATCAAAAGACAGGATAATAGTATGGCGGTCCATATGGTAAAGTATCTGATACTCCTCACGTCATAGTCCCTCCTTGTTATCCGTTTATTTAAAGTATACCAGTATATGCTTTATTCATCAACTTATGGTACATGAAACAAAAGGAAGGCCTTCGCCTTCCTTTTACCTGACTGTCTCAAGATTCGGATTATCACACGCTCTTCTTCCGGTCTTGGCAATATGGTGCCATACTCCTTCTATCTCCACTCTGACTATATCTGCCGTGAAATCATTGTTAGTACCGCTTGCACTGCTGTTTTCCAGCAGTGAAGAGCCAATCCCGTATATGTCGACGGGAACTCCAAGCTGCTCAAACTGCACGATGCGTTCTATATTGAACCCCCCTGTTGCTACTATTCTCACATCCCCACACCATTTTTTCGCCATTTCAATATATTCATCCTCAAGGTTCCAGCTCTTATATGCTTCATCCATAACTTTTCTTATTTTCCAAATCAACCTGGGGTTGACTCCGCAGTCCAGTCTTCTATCCCCTATAGGCTCTACCGACTCATCCCTCATATTCGCCGAGGTATCAGGCCTTACAGCATATAGTTTGTACTTGGCCGCCTCCTCCATATTCCCTGCCTTATAAAGCTCAATATACTTGGCAAACATCGCCTTCATCACCAGAA
>CAZUGK010000156.1:5238-9267 GCA_964619815.1 uncultured Clostridiaceae bacterium
GCAATCATTATGGTAATCTATCAAAGCTATCCGGAGAATATCCACCGGCATGATCCTGGCAAACTGCATCATTGTTTCCGCTGTATCCCCCAGGAAGCATGCAATTGATGCATGTGCTATGGTTCCTCCTCCTTTTCCTCCCCACCAGCCTCCCTGGTCGTCTGTGGAAACCATCGCCTTGGAGTTTTTGCTGTGTTTCTGGTTGTATGCCTGTACTGCAAGGGAGTAAGCATAGCCGTGCATAGCCTGGAGCTTGTAATGAGCGAACCTTGCCGGGAAGAAAAGTATGTCCTTTCCCTTTGTGGCCACCAGGGTATTGTATACGTTTGTGGCTATCCTTGTTGTTTCTGTTAATACACCAAGTATAGGAGTCTCAAGAATGGCAAAGTCCCTGTACCTTCCTCTTACCTTCAATACCGGCTGAACCTGCATCGGATCTCCGTCATACATGGCAAAGGTTCCATCCTGCACTGCCTCTACCTCAAGGCTGTCATAAGTATTCACAAAACGCCCGTTCTCATCGAAGTATCCTGTACACTCCTGGAGTATTGCAAGGGCTTCATCCACTCCTGCTATCAGACTGAAAGGCTTCCTCCTGGTAAAGAACTGCATCTCTACCCTGACATCCCCATTTTTCACCCGGTCGCATTCAATATTCTTTATATCGCTTTCCCCTTCAAATATGTAGTTTTCTTTTGAAAGTGCATCCAGAATCTTTACCGTATTGGGGAAGTATGCATCCGAATACCAGCCTCTGCGCATCCTCTCAGAATCTATTCTGAAAGTCTCCTTCTTAAGCCTTTTCCCATTGAATATGCTCATGTATCCCGCTTCCTCCTTAAGTATCGTCCTATATTATTGCTGCTGCAAGCTCAACGCCATTGCCCATCATCGTAAAAAGAGCCATTATGTTCATAAGCTCCGCATTATGCAGCCCCGTGTCGTAGGTGTCCACTGCATTTACCGGAACAATAATCCTTGATTTAATATCACGGATATTGAAATATGCTTTCAACGACACTGCAAACTGCTCAATGCAAATGTCGGTGCAATCCCCTACCAGAATAAAGTTTCTCACATTTCCGTTCTCTCTGAGCCATTGCTGGAACTCCTCCTCCAGGAATCCATTGGTTGAGTTTTTGGGTATGACATGATACCTTCCCACATTTTTGAGTTCATCTACCATTTCACTTTCACCGGTCCCTTTTATGCAGTGCACCGGATATGCCCCGAATTCCAAAGATGCTTCAGTATGGCAATCTGCAAAAGCCAGCTTTCTTATTCCCATACTATCGCACTTTCTTGACAAACCTTCTATCTCCGGTATGATAGCCTCAACTCTGTCGCTTTTGAGGGCACCTTCACGGGCAAAACCATTTATCATATCTACTACAACCAGTACCGTGCCTTCCGGGCCGTATTCCCCTGTCAGTTCCTTGAGGGAAATCTCAGGCAGCTTGCCAATGGCATCCATTATCCCCGGTATTGTATCCCTGCAGCTATTTATGACCTTTTCCCGATCAAGCTTCATGCATTATACACCTCTCCTAATCAAAATGCTTTTCAACCCAGTTCGGATTGTATTTAAACAGCTTCGACGGTCTGTGGCCGGCGTCCTTGGTATATTCATCGGTTTCCACAACCATATCGGATATCTTCCTCCTGAAATTTGCCTTGAGCAGCTTCTTACCTAATATTTCCTCATATACCTGCTGTAGTTCTGTCAAGGTAAAAAGCTCCGGCATTAAGCTGAAGGCTATGTCCGTATACTCTATCTTATTCCTCAGCCTTTCCACGGCATATTCAATTATTTTCGCATGGTCAAAGGCAATACCGTTTGACTCGGTTAACTCCCTGGTTACGCGCACCACATTGCCGTCGAATATCCTATCCACCTTAATCGTAGCACTTAGTTCATCACTGTTATTCCAAAGTACAAGCCTTACCTGGTTTTGTACCGTGTAGCCCTTCCCAAGCGTAGATTTTTTCTGTTCAACAACACTGCATTTTACCCTGAACCACGCTGCCTCCTCCGCATCATCGCCTGCCTTGACATCAAGTCTGCCGCTGTCCACAAGGGACATATATGAGCAGCCGATGACCCTGGTACGCGGGTCTCTTCCTACATCTCCCCAGGTATAAAGCTGTTCCATATATATATTGTCAATGTTTGTCTCTTCAGAAAGCTCTCTTAGGGCAGCCTCATCCAAGCTTTCATCCATATTAACAAAACCTCCCGGAAGTGCCCAGTGACCCATGAAGGGATGGTCCCCTCTCTTTACCATAAGAATTTTCAGCGCTTTCTCAGGCAGTTTTCTATAGTTTTGCTTAATCTCATTCATTACTGTAAAAACAAGCATATCTACAGTAACGGAAGGTCTCTCGTATTTGCCCGCATCATATTTCGCCAGAAATTCCTTTTCAGTGAGACCTTGCTTGTTTGTCAGCACCCTGTTGTCCATAGCGTATCTCCTTTCCAGAGTAAAGTATAATAAGCTTTCTAATTCCCATACAATTGCATATTTTCACTATATTGAATGCACAAAGGTATTCCTCTTGGGTATTGTGCAAATTCAATATTATGCAAGGAAGTGTATTTGCATAATCTGATTGATTAATATTAAGGTTATTATGCAAACACACCTGATATTATCAATTTGTTAATAACATTGTAATACTATATGGTTTTTCCGTCAAGTTCATTAATATAACATAAAAACCCCATGGGATTAACTCCAATGGGGTCTTAGTATCAAACTATTTATTTGCACCGCAGCACTTCTTGTATTTCTTTCCGCTTCCGCAGGGACACGGATCATTTCTTCCCGGTTCCTTCGGCTTTATTACCGTACCGGAAAGCCTCTGCTCCTTTGTTATTTCCTTTCTTCTCTCAGCTGTAAGTATGCTGTCCCACTGAGGCAGGCTGTACAGCCATTCTGCTTTTGCCGCCAGCATATTGTAGTACAGTTTTTCAAAATCAATCTCCAGCTTTACATTGCTTGTCTCTTCAAGTTCCTCAAGCTTCATCGGATTAACCAGGCTGTCGTTAATACCGTCAAGGAAGCCTGTAAACAGCAGGATGTCTGTCTCAAATTTTTCAGCCAGTTCTTTTACTGTTCCCTCAACAATCTCCTTAGGATCGGAAAGAAGCTTTTCGTAAATGGATTCTTCCTTTTCAAAATAGTCCTTCCAAAACTTCTTTTGTTCCTTTTCATCCTGTTCGTTATTATATGCCGTACTTCTCCAATTTTCAAATAAACTCATGCTATTACTCCCTTTTTCAAAGCTTTTCGGATTCAAATAAATTATTCCCAAAATGTTGTTTACACTTGTGTGTATAGTATAAATTTACCGTCTAATATTATAATACAACATGAGATAATTTGCAATTTTTTGCTGGTTAAGCTTCTATACCGTTGTTGTTATACTGTTGTCAAGCTGGCTCAAATGTCTGTACAGACGGCCTGATAAGTTGGTAATCTCCAGTCCGTATCGGTACATATTGCCTTTTTTCATATTCCACATTACCTTTGCAGTCACTTTTTCATAGGATACTTCTTCCAGCTTCATATTCAGCACCAATATGGAGCCTTTTTCAAACAGCTTATCCGATACAATACCCAATCCCCCTGCTGAGACATTAAGAAGCGTCAGCTCAAGAGGTTCGTCGTATTCCTCGGTGGTGCCGTTATAAATGCTTTTGGTGCAATATACTTTTGACAGGTATTCAATTCTCTTACTCTTTCTCATCTCAACAAGATTTTTATCTTCTATGCCCCCAGCGCCCATAAAATATACTCCTTTGCAGCTTGTACTATATTTGATTATATCACTTGGGTATGAACATAACAGCAGGAATCATATAAAAGGCTTTTATAAAAATGTAAAATGACTATCTTTACAAATCAGTTACATTCATTGCCAACTTCAGACTGTTGTGCTAGACTAATTCCTGCATCACTTAATAAGGGGGGATACCTATGTATAAAGTATTTGAAACCGACAGGCTGATATTGAAGGTGCTTGACG
>CAZUGK010000157.1:0-9218 GCA_964619815.1 uncultured Clostridiaceae bacterium
GTTGCGTTAAAATTAATCCAATACCAGTTTCAAGGCTCTGATTTCTCCTGCAGCAACGGGAAGCTTGATACCATTGTTATACTCCAGGTTTTCACCGGTTTCTATGTCATACAATTCTTTAATATCGCTATCAAGCCCCAATTCATCAAGAGAGATGGTGATTTCCGCCTCTGTTGAAGTTTTACCGCTATTGTAAAGCTGAAGTCCAAGAGATTTTCTGTCAGCGCTTAGGATAAATGATGCCATGATATCCGCAGAAGTGCTTTTTAAGCCGACATTGTCTTTGTAAGTTCCCTTCAGGTATATCTCCGGTTCTTTATTATAGATTCCGGTAAGCCGCTTCAATTCAGGATTGATAGTATTGTTCATGAGAAAAGGTTCGCCCATTAGAAATGCTCTGGCGTATTCTCCCCGCTCGCCCTCGGCAATACCAAAGGTTGAAAGCCCCACAATTTTCGCCGGTAGAGTATAACGTGTAAGCTGCGGGGCACTTTTTTCCTCAAATCCAAGTTTTCTTTGCCACATCATTCCACACACATCGATATACTTTAAATATGCGTCGCAGACTCCTTCACAGCTAAACATGAAATTGTCGTCTCCTGCACTTCTCATGGCATCTTCAAATGCCGTCATCATCTTTTTATAGCCTTCCGCATAAGCTGCTGAAGGTGACGAGTGACCATGCTCCCGGTTATAGCATAATACTGCAGGCATTTCCATCAACTGATCCAGCCATAGTGCATCCACCCCGGATTCCCTCAGCCTTCTTACAGCATCAACATTTTTGTTTATCCATCCTTCGTCCGACGGGCACATGGCCACATAATCCAACCCTGTACCATAGTCCTCATGGGTTACCTTTCCTAATTCGTCTCGTATAGCACTTCCCTCACCGTTTTTTATGCCGTCACCGTCATCATCGGCCTTATACCATTTACTACCGGTATCTGCAATATGACTGTTTAAATACATCATAATACTGTCGCCCTGCTTATGTAGACTCTCGACACCTTTGACGAAGCCGTCTTTCCCTCCGAGCGCATCAATAAACTCATAATCCGGATATTTGGAATCAAAGCCGTTCTCATGCCATCCAAGGACGCAAAGCATGTCAATTCCAACATCATCCACATCCTTGATGACCTGCGCATAATCCAACGGTACAGCAACTCCTGGCTCAGCATAATAGGAGGCGGTGTATTTTCCAGGATGAAAAGCACTTATCCAGGGCCTCATTCCTGTAAATTCCTCGGAAATCTGCGGGAGCTTTTTTACCCATTCGGCATCATTCTCCAGCCAATCCCGGTAATGGTCAGCCCCGCTGTACCAGCCCCCCTCAGAGAAAACACCGATCTCAACCACAGGCGATAGATACTTTTCTCCCGAACCTACAGTAGGCCAGAAAGTAACCGACATTTGGACGCAACCCTCCCGGGCATCCTGTACTTCATCGTTTACAGCCCCAAAGGAGAATTGCTTGAAGTTTGCCGCTTTATCATTTACGCCATAATAGAGACTTTCTTTGTCGTCAAAAAGCTGCATCCATTGCATGGACATGGGACTAGGATATCCGCCCACCAATGCTCTGTCTGTAAAAGCCCGCACAGCGTCCTTTCTGATTTCCCCCTCTTTGTACGGCCAGGCCAGAGACCACCCCGAATCACTGTCTGCAATGCCTGACAGCCTTGGAATGTTCACCGACATCACAGTACAGTCCTGTACCGGATTTGAAATTTCAACCGTCCAACCTACAAGAGAGTCTGTATCATATAGCTTTATATGCTGCTGAAAAACAATATCTTTAAATTCGGTATTTCCGTGTGTAAACGAAAGTACCTGTTTAATACTTAACTGCTTTCCCTTTTTATTTTTTTCTTCTATATCTATAACCTCAAATGAAACAACTTTTATTCCTTTTCCACTAACCTTCACACTGCCGGTTCCCTTACTGGTTGAACTCCACTTATCACCCGTGCAAGTATCTATGACTGCACTCCAGTTTTCACCGTCACTACCGGAAAGAAAATCGGTACCGGTTTTTACATTTTTTACACTAATCAGGGTACCGTCACTTTTATCCCATTTCAAGCTTATTAATCCGTTGGATAATTCCATAAAGCCTCCTGTATCTTCTAATGTAGTTTCTTTAAATTGGGCCTTATCCGCACTGCAGGAAGGCAGCAGAAGAAAAGCCACCAATAAAGCAATTGCGGCCATTATCTCCGGGAACCGGACTTTCTTTAAAAATCTATTCATCTTTTAAACGCATCCTTTTTAACCTTTTATAGATCCTATCATTACACCCTTCACAAAATACTTTTGAAGAAATGGATAGACCAGAACGATGGGCAATGTTATAATTACGACAAACGCCATCTGAAGGGATTGCGGAGTAGTTGTCCGAGCCTTGCTACCGAAGCTGGAATTCATCACCTGATTGATGTTGCTCATTCCGCTTTGTTCAAACGTCGATTCAGATAATATCAGCTGCAGCAGAGTTGCCGCCGGCATCAGCTTCCGTTTGCTTACATAAAAGGTACCTGCAAACCAATCATTCCAATGAAACACACCGGTAAAAAGTGCAATGGTTGCCAGAATAGGCATGGAAAGCGGTATATACATCTGGAACAAAATTCTGATATCTCCCGCTCCGTCCATTCTTGCCGACTCGGCCAGTGACACAGGGATGCTCTCAAAATTTGCCCGTACAATTATCATATTATAAAAGCTGTAAACTGCCGGGAGAATATATACCCAAAAGGAATTGATCAGTTTCAGATCCCTTAACAGAATAAAGAACGGAATCAGACCCCCACTGAAAATTGTCGTAATAAAAATGAATTTCGTAATCAACCCTCTTCCGGGAAGATTTTTATCGCACAATGCATAAGCAAGCATTGAAATAAACAAAACCGAGACAAGAGTACCAACCACTGTTCTGGATAAAGATATAACAAAAGAATTTACAATATCTTTATCCTTAAAGGCTTCTACATAATTATCAATTGTAAATTGTCTCGGCAGGATCCAGATTCCTCCCTTTAAAGTGTCAAACCCGTCATTTAGTGATAATGCAACGATAAAAACGACAGGATATATTGTGAATACTACCAGCAGAATTAAAAGCGAGTGATTGACGATATCAAATAAAATGCTTCCTTTGGATCTTTTTGTATTCATCTTGGCCTCCTACCACAGGGAAATATCTGAAGTTTTTTTCATAACTTTGTTTGTAATTACGATCAGTACCAATGCAACAACCGCCTGAAACAGACCTGCAACTGTGGCCAGACTGTAATTTCCCTGCTTTATACCTACATCTACAATGTATGTGTCAAGAATCTGTGACAGCTGCAAATTCCCTGGCTGACGCATGAGATAAATCTGATCATAGCCTGCGGATATCAGTCCGCCCACTGCCAGGATAAATAATAACCCAATGGTATTGCTGATGGACGGAAGGGTTATATTCCACATGAGCCTCCACCGGCCTGCCCCGTCGATTTTTCCCGCATCGTACAGTTCGCTGTTAATCCCTGTAATTGCCGCCAGATAAATGATAGAGTTCCATCCTACAGATTTCCAGATATTTGATATCAGAACAATGGGTAGGAAAGCATCCTTTTCTCCCATAAAGAACACAGGATCACCGCCAAATAGTGAGGTTTTAATCGTATTCACCGGACCTCCGTATGGACTGAGCAATTGATTCAATATAGTAATGACAATAACCCAGGAGATAAAAAACGGCAGGTAGGACACCGTCTGTACCATACGCTTAAATCGGATATTGGTAAGTTCATTTAGCATCAGCGCCAATATCAGTGGCGCAGGGAAGCTGGTCAGCAGCTTCAGGAAACTGATTAATACCGTATTCCGTATAATGGTCATAAAATTGATATTGTTAAAAAATATGTCAAAGTATTTGGACAGAGGTTCTGCCCACGGACTTCCATAAATCCCACCCTTGAAGGAATAATCCTTCATCGTCAGCAAAAGTCCCCCCATGGGGACATATTGAAAGACAATGTACCATACAATTGCAGGCAGGATAAACAGGTAAAGAATCCTTTTTTCCCAAATAAGTTTAAGCAGTCCCTTCGTTTGAAAGGACCTGCCGCGGTCCGCCCCCTCCGCGGCAGTATTCTTCCATTTAGCCATTCCAACCTCCCGGCATCCGATCAATGCCAAAGTCATTAATTAAGTATATCATTCCGCGTTTTAGCCTGCTCATTTATGTATTTCACATAATCATCTATACCGCCCTGTTTTAGGACTTCCCTGTATTTCTCCAGTACGCTCAGGGCTTCTTTTTCGCTTTTTGCAAAATATGCCTGTTCGATTACACTTTTATAGTCATTGGCTTTAAACAGATTCCTGATATTTTCAATATTCGGATAAGCACTGTCAAAATTGGTAATACGGTATCCGCTGAAGAACTGCAGCGGGTACATTTTCTTAATTGTATCCAGTACAGGATCGGTTACTGTGCCTTCCTTCGCTCTCGCATTGTCAAATAATGTGTTGGGTAACCTGGATACTCCGAAGGTAAATAAGGATCCGATTCCTTCGTTAATGGAATAACTTGGATCAGCTTCATTTTTCTCAAACCACTCATCAGACATTCTTGGTTTTCCGTCGACCATATCCCAATGCACGCCTTTTACCCCAAGATATGCAAGATATTTTCCCTCGTCACCATTTATATAATTGAGGTATTTTATTGCAGCTTCGGGATCACGGCAGTCTTTTGTGAGGAACATTCCAGCACAACCGCTGAGACCTTCAAGCTGTTTTGTCTCAGGCATCAGAGCTTGACCTGTCACGTCAGCAATCGGTCCCAAAGGAACATATTGCATTTCCGGGTGCTCCTTGTAAAGTGTATCTGTAAGATTTGCTTTGATATGAGGATAATGGGCCGAGGTCAGTGCAACCCTTCCGGTTACATGCTTCTGCTTTGCCGTATTGTCATCCTGCCGGAAGGCCTCTACATCAAACAGCCCCTCCGATACCATTTCCCTCATAAAAAGAACTTCCTTATCTAGATTTGGGCTAAATACATTATAGCTGTAAGAACCGTCAGCTTCTTTGATAAAGCTGGAAAAACCTCTTGTTTTAAAGGAATTGAGGAAGGTTTCATAAGACCAGCCGTTCTGCCAGCAGCTTGCAGGAATTACCGCATTCCCCTGTGTATCTTTGAAGTTACCTGTTTTGATTTTTTTTGCAAGTTCATAAATATCTTCTGAAGAACGAATACTGGAAGGGTCTACATTTAATTCATTCAATATATCTTTACGGCCAAATACAGTATATCCCCAGAAGGTGGTTTCATCCTTTGTAGCAGGAGTATGCATAGGCAACACATACTTTTTGCCGCCGAAGTAGTCTTTATCCAGCAGATCCATTTCAACAAAATCTGTAGCTAAACCTGTTTTAAATGCATCCTGGAGATTCGGGCCGTATTTGTCTATAAGTTCATCCAATTCCATCAACAAACCATCTTTGGCGGCTTTTTTAATAGCCAGAGTAGCAGTGTCACTGCCACCCCAAAATGGAGCCATTACCATATCTGGCATATCGGAAGCAGTTGCAAACATCTGATTCAACTTCTCAGTTTCCGAGGTGTTGATCCACTCTACCTCTAGCGTTACACCAGTTTTTGCCTTGATCTCCTTTGCCACCGCATTATTTACTTCATCAGATGGCTTCAGGAAACTCAACCCCTGCCAGCAGACCAACAATCTCAATGTAGTATCCTTTACAGGTTCAACAGTATTCTCTGTGTTTACAGCCTGCGTGCTGTCGCCTGATACTGCCGCATTATCTGCACTGTTGTTTCCGCACCCACCAAGTATGGAAAGCAATATACTCAATACTACCACTGTAATAAAAGTATTAACAATCCTTTTCCCCTTCATCTAAAATTCCTCCTTTAAATTTCATAGCATGTGCCATGACCTTGTTTTCAAGATTATTATACTTTTTTATCTGTTGGCTGTATTTATCATTAATTATTTTGCGTTTATCAATTTCACTTCTTCATAATTCGCTCAATTTCGTTAAAACCAATATTTAATTCCATTCCGTCTTTTTTCCGCGTAACATACATATTTTGAATATCAGCCCAAATGTTATAATCCCTGGTTTCCATCCCTTGAACTGTCTTTTCGGGGTTGTAGCCGAGAGTAGCATTTAGCACAACACCTTCATATTGGATGGGCCTTGCCGATTGAGGTTTTCTGCCACCCCGGACTTCCCCCTTTTTATAACCGGCTTCCTTCATTAGCTGTTCCAACCGGTCTTCTAGAATAGTGCACAATTCGTCTTCCATAACAGGAGTCAGCAAACCGTCATTTTCTTCCACTTCGTCCGGGTTACCAACGGTCAGAATCAGCGGCGCCATCATTCCGTTAGGAGATAATTCTCGGGAGATTTGATTGAATATTGTAACAATTCTTTGATTGAAAACAGGTTTTCCGCTGCAGAAAACAAAAGGGCCACGAACCAGAGGAACATGGACGGCTGAAGAAGGAACAAAGATTTTATACCGATTTTTGTATTCAACCTCTTTGAATGGTTTTATCCCCTGATTTCTGAATATAGCTGCTGCAGTATCCGATAGATTGCCGTTGCCGGGAGAAAGAAATAATATGCTACCGTTGTTGATCAGCTTGATAGAGGCTTGGCTCTGTGCCAGACAAAATCTTTGTACCATATCAATAACAAATAGTTTCTCTTCGTAATCTTTTCTCAAATGCCTGTATTTATGGGGAGTGTCAAAAAAAGGATTAATCACAGAAATATCGGTTCCATAGGAGCATTGAAGCCTTTTATAATCAAGTAACCGCCCATGCATAAAATGAATAAAGCCTCCGCTTTCTTCACCTTGAACCCGGCTGCTCATCCTAAATTCGCAATGGGGAATCATGTCGGTTAATAGGAACTTTTCAGACTCATTTCTGGGAATCTGCAGAATGTCGGGGAAAGCCTCATAGGGAATTCCGCATCCATTGTCGGTGACCCTTAGATATGTCACTCCGCCATTGTTTATCTCAACTGTAATTACCGTTGCACCGGCATCCAGAGAGTTTTTCAGAAGCTTTTGAATAATATCGGCAGGATGTACCACCTCCGGACTTCCTGTTTCAAGATCTTTTTTTAACATGGACCTCATCTCCCTTTTTTAGTTATTTGCCTGAAATACATCGGGGATACCCCTGTTTCCCTCTTGAAAACTCTGCTGAAGCTATGAATACTTTCAAATCCCAGCTGCAGTGCGATCTCAGTTATAGGTGCCTCGCTGAGAACAAGAAGGTGTTTTGCTCTTCCAATGCGCACATTGGTATGGTATTGCACCGGGGTCATACCGAAATGCTGACGGAAAAGCATAGAAAAATAATTCGGGCTGAATCCGGCCTTTTGGGCAATGTCATCCAACGATACCGTTCGGTTAAAGTTCTGAATAATAAAATTTCGCGCCGATTCCAGTGTCTCACTGATATGTAGATCAATACTTGCCAATTCTTCCTCTTGCTGTCTGTCCGATTCGGTGAACAGGTATGCCAGCAATTCGAAGAGCAGGGCTTTTTGTCTCAGTACCGAATACACACTTGTAGAATCCTCTTCCTTAATTAAGCTGAAAATCAGATTTTCGACAATGCTGGGATCCCGGGGCGTAATTTTATCCGGAATATTCAGTAGTCCCGGCCCGGAGATATCTGGTCTTGCATATTTAATATCTTCTCCGGGATCAGTCATGGACCAGACAGGGATATAAACTTCTTCGCTATCTTCGCTGTAGAAAAAGTCAAAATGCACGTGGGGCTGACGTAAGGCAGTGTTGTTTATTCCATGAATAGAGTGGACTGTCATGGGTCTGAAAAAAAATACATCTCCCACATCTGCTGAGTACTCAATATCTCCGATGGTTATAATAGCCTGTCCTGACATGATGTATACGATTTCAAAATCAAAAATGATTCTATCAGGCAAGTCCCAATTCACCGGCATTACGCTGTCCCATGCCCTGCGGACATACAGTGACATGCTGTTAAAAAGTCCATATATTTTATCCATTTTATCACCTTATCCTGTAAAATATATAACAACATCGATTGCGGAATATGGAATTTTATTTTCTCATTATTTAAATCATAGCACAACATTTCCAAATATCATAAATTTATTTAATGAATTACTAATTTTTTGAATAACGACTAGTTTCCACTTTTTATAGCTTCTGTATATAATTAAATAAATAGTGAACCTTTTACTGAAATGACTGTCTCTTATATATAGATTTGGAGCTCCCTAAAAATTTAAGGAGATATAAAAAATGGACGAAAGACAAATAATAAATCACTGTCAGCTGGGTGATTTAAGCAGTTTCGAGGAATTATTCAACAAATATAAGCATAAAGCCCTGGGAACAGCATATTTAATCAGCGGCAGTAAAAGCATTGCAGAGGATATTGTGCAGGAGGCCTTTATTATCTGCTATTTTAAGCTAAAAAGTTTAAAGAACCCGGATGTCTTTAATATCTGGTTTTATCGAATTCTTGTCAGAGTTGGATGGAGAATGGCTCAAAAGAATAAAAGTCATGTATCAATTGACGATAAGAATTGCGAGCTACTACTTGAAGATAATAGCCGGATTGATACAATGGATGACCGTTTGCTGATAAGGGAAGCTGTTGAAAAGCTTTCTCCGACGCTTAGGACAACCGTAATATTAATTTATTTTAACGAAATATCTATCAAACAAATAGCCAGAATACTTAACTGCTTCGAAGGTACAGTTAAATCCAGACTACATAAAGCAAGAAAGCTTTTAGAGATAGAACTTAAGAGTTCCTTTGAAGATGGCTTAAATTTCAGAATTGAGGGAAAGGAGTTAAATCAAAATGGATAATAAAATTGATAGGTTAATTCAAGATGCACTTATGAGTAAAACTGAAAATGTAGCATATTCAGAAGGTATTTTCAACAAAATCCAAACAGAAATAGAAATTACTGAAGGTAAAAAAGCAAAAAAATACAAACAGTTTTCACGAGGTTTTATCTATAAAAAGCAATTTGCAATTGCCGCTAGCCTATTTATAGTCTGTTCTACGTTGATATTTGTCTCTTCCAATCAGGTTAGAGCTTTTGCTTCTGCAGCAATAGAATCAATAAAAACAATTTTCACTCTTGAAAAAGTAGGCGATGAGCTACAGATA
>CAZUGK010000158.1:0-8940 GCA_964619815.1 uncultured Clostridiaceae bacterium
TGTATGGCAAGCACCACCTGGTTGCTTATCCACCATCCTGAAATCACCATTGCAAGCATAAAGAATATAAGACCGGTGCTCAAAAAGGAAAAAATATTGGACAGTAAGTTTAGACGGACTATTGTTTTTGCTTCTCTGATAAAATAGCCTGCATTATATAAAATATTCTTCATTTATGTTCATCCAGCCTTTCCCAGCTCATATTCCCATTGTACATTCTTATATGCCTGGCAGCCTTCTCGCCTTCAATCAGATGAGTTGCATGCGTAGTAACTATTATAGTTGTTTTGCTGTCCTTGAAGGATTTCAGAAGCTCTAATATATTTATGGCATTATCCTTGTCCAAATTACCCGTAGGTTCATCCGCAATTATTAATTCAGGCCTCCTGGCCACTGCCCGGGCTATGGCTACCCTCTGGCACTCACCCCATGACATATGCTCTACCAGCGAAAGGGTCTTTTGCCCTAACCCCACCCTTTCCAATGCATTCCTGGCACTCTCCCTTATGGACCCGTGAGGGACATCCAGAAACCTCATACCAAGCATAACGTTTTCCAAGGCAGTTCTCCCTTTTATCAGCCTGAATTCCTGAAAAACCGGTCCGATCAACCTGCGGAGCCTTCTGATGCCCGCTGCTTGTCCTTTAGACATAGGCTGCCCCAATACTGTCAGGGTACCGACCGTTGGATACTCAACACCCATCAAAAGCTTCAACAGGCTGGTTTTCCCCGAACCGCTGGGACCGGTTATATACACCAGTTCTCCCGGTTCAATCTTAAGGTCTATGTTCTGAAGAGCTGTCGTTCCTTCAGGATATTGCAGACAAACTCCTTTTGCTTCAATCATTGTATCCCCTCCGCATTATATCTGCTAAAACAAATCCAGCTTACTTATCAATTCTATATATCCTTCCTTAATCTCCAAACCATGTATGACATTTCCGGCCAGGAGCGGCTCAATATCAAGCACCAGATCGCCTTCGCCGAACAATTCCTCCAATGAACCTGGCGTAAGCTTCATCCCGTAAAAGCTCCCCTCCTGAGCCTGAAACTTAAGGGTATGTCCGTCAAGTATTACAAACGTTCCGGACAGAACAAGATATTTATCCGGCAAGCTTATTTCAACCTTTCCCGGATGAAAAGCAAACATCATGGCAGGAAGACTGGACTGTTCCGAAACTACCTTGTTAATGACCTTATCATCTATAGCGCCTCTTATTTCAAGTAAATTGAAGGTGAGTCTCAGAGCTCCGGTAGGCAAGCTGCCCTCTTCCATTATCCGTGAAAATTCCTTGGCAGCATTTGAAAATAAAGGCTTCAGCTCATTCCACATTTGCTCTATGTCTGTCAGTTGCCTCTGATACTGCTCCCTTTCTTCATTAAGTGATGCAAGATATTCTTCCTTTTCTGCCTTGAGCTCCATTTTTTTCTTCAGGGCTTCTCTGGATTGTTTCTGCCTATCTTCCACCAAATAGAGCTTTTGGGAAAGCTCTGCCTTCTCCCTTGATAGCTTTTCCCCGCTAGCCTCCAGCTGATCTAATAGTTCTCCAGTGTTCCGTGTAAGATCACGGAGTATGTTTATCCTTTGAAGAAACATGCTGAGACTGTCCGAATCAAGTAAAATTTCCATAAAAGACCCAGGTCCCATTCTCTGATAACTCTGAAGAACCCGTTTAAGGCTTTCCTGTTTTTTGCCATAGGCAAGCTCACCTTGTGCAATTGCAGCCTCTGCTTCTTTAATTTCCTGATTTATTGTTTTTATTTCCTGGGCAAGCTTTTTTTCTTCCGCCTCCATTGATTCAATCTCCTGAGCCAGGGTAAACAGGTTCTGCAGTATCTCCTTTTCCTCCTCTGAAATTCCGGACAATTTGTCCTTTATATCTGAAAAGGGGTCTGCCTGCCCGTTTACTTCACTCATGGAAACACTCGCAAATATGAGCGCAGCCACTATACCCAATATGGCAAATGATTTTATCCTGTTAATTCTAAGCATGCATTCACCCCTCTGTTTACCTGAACCTAAACAGTTTATTTTATCCGCTCTTAATCTAATTCTACCAAATTATCATACTTTATGGAATTGTTTAGAATTATGTCAATTAAAAAGCTCCCTGATTGTTTTTCATCAACCCGGAAGCATTCTTTCGTTCAAATATAATTATTAACTTTTTCCTGATATAAATAGCTTATCCTGTTTTTCTGCTTGCACAGCAGATGAAGCTTTGCCTTCACAGACTCAATAGACCTGCCAAGATTCATACATATATCCTTATAGGTATATTTTTGCTCCACCATCTGAAGCAGTTCCAATTCCTCTTTTGTGGTCCAAGGCTTCAAAGGTTCCTTAAAACCCTCTTTATCCCTCTCAATTTTTTCTGACATCCATTTGGGGATTTCTTCCCGGATAGTTAAAGTATTGTTTCTTGCTATAAAATACGAAGCGTAATAAGACTTGATCTGCATAAGATCCGCCTTTTGTGAGTTCCACTTGTCCTGGTGCTTCTCAATGAATTCGCAAAGGTCTTCTACGGCAATTTGATATTTTCTTTTTTTACCTACCCTGAATTTCTTGTATCCCATGCTGCCGTTCCAAATCCATGAATATAAGGTTCTGATATTTATACCTAAAATACTGCTGATATCGTTTGGAGTGAGATAAATTCCATTAGCAGCGACCTGCTCACGCAATGACATTTGATGTGCTTTCAATAATACCGAATTTCTTGTCCTGTTTAACTTTTTGGCTATAGTCTCCAAGTTGAGGATACCCCATTTTTCATTGAGGAATTCCATCTCCTCGGGAGTCCATCGACTTACTTCCTCAGTGACACCTAAAGCAAGTGCCCTTTTACGTATAGCAGGCACTGTTCTTCCAAGCCTTTTCGAAATAACTTCCACAGTTAATACCCTATAATTCTCAATTATGAAATTATCTTCTTCTTCACTCCACCTTTTTTTCAGTTTGTCCTCTTCAGATTTATTAACATTTAAGCCTAATCTCCTTGCTTTTCTCATCACACTGTCTTCGGTTCTGTCAAGACTTTGCATTATTTGCGCCAGTGATGCCTGCCCCCAGTTTTCTTTCAAGTACTGCATTTCCTGCTGCGTCCAATTCTTCTTCATGTCTACCACCTTTACATATTCACTGTATAAATCGCACAAAGAAGCTTATTCTAAGCCGATGCGATTTATAATATCAATAAATGCATCTTTTCCTGGTATTATCTACAATTGAGTTTATTTAAAAATACTGACTGCGGCCATGTTAATCATTTGAATAATCTGCTTTTCATTATTGTCCTTCGGCTCGCAATTTTTTTGCCATTCATCAAGTAAAACCGCTGCCATTTCATTACCTTTTTTGGCATTTTCAAATACGTGCCTGAAGGTTTCCCTTTCAGGGACAGCGATTGTCCTGCTGTTTGCTGCACCTTTCCTCCTGTTTGTCCTGTCTGGCTGAACATCGTTAACAGATGATATTTGTACCCTATCGAACTTTACTTTCATAATGCCTCCTTAAATTAATGGTATTTAATACTTCATGCATTATATAGAAAGCAGGCACTAAAAGTTGCCTGCTCCAAAAACATCACTTATAAAGGGTGTGGTCCGATCCAAAACCCTTTACACTCATATCGTCTGGCAACCCAACGATTACGGCATTTCCATGCTTTAGGCTTTCGTCCTTACCTTTCGACAAATTTATCCTTTTAATTGACATATTTATACCTATTATAACAATTTATAACATTTTTGCAATAGGATAAAAGACCTACCAAAATAGTCATTTTTTCTCAAATTTCCATCTGGCCCTTGTAAATACGGAAAAAGCGATTGGATTAACTCCAATCGCTTCTTTGCACATAACTGAAAATATATTACTTTTTCATCCCTGTGTATATGAGAATCGCATCTCTCAAGAACTCTGCCGTACCAGGCTGCTCTTTGTCATAATATGCTTTAAATCTTTCATCATCAACATACATTTGAGCAATTCCTGCGTGAGCTTCTTTGGAATAGCTGTCCCAGTAGAAGGTCAGCCACTGCCTGTGCAAATCTGCCGCCTTCTGTGCCAATTCACCGGCCGGGTCACCGGTCTTGAAAGCCTCCGCCAGGGTAGCCCTTTGCTCCTCGGCCAGTTTTGTCACAGCATCATATTCTTCCTGGGTCATGTCCTTCAGCTTGTTGTTTGACTTTTCTACAGCATCGCTGCCGTATTTTTCACGTATTTCCCTTCCATACTTCTTTTCATTATCATCTATCATTTTCTGTTTAAAGCCTTCGAATTTTTCTTTGTCAGACATTTTAATTCTCCCTTCTGTTAACGCTATAGTTTTGTCTACATTGGCAATCAGCAAATCCAATTGCTCTCTTTTCAGAAGGAGCTTCTCGCGATGTTCCCTCAGTGCTTTAGCTCTGTCAAAAGAGGGCGATGTCATTATTTCCCTGATGCTGTCCAAGCCCACGCCAAGCTCTCTGTAAAACAGAATCTGCTGAAGCCTGTCAACCTCTGCCTGACCATAAATCCGATACCCGGACGAATTGATTCTAGCCGGCTTAAGAATTCCAATCTCATCGTAGTATCTGAGTGTCCTTGTACTGACACCTGCCATCCTTCCCAGCTTTTGCACCATGTACTCCATGCTTTCACCTCCTGACAAAACAATAATACACCTTTACGTAACGTCAATGTCAACAGAAGTTTTTTTCAAACGTTTTACAATTCGACCCATGGTTTCAATCCCTGTGGAAAGTCAGGATTTATTCCGCGTTTCAACGCTTTGTAATAGGAGATCATCTGAGGAGCTATGATAAATAGAGTACCTTTGACAGCCTCATTTCTAAAGGAAGGTATGGTAATATTGAAATCAGCTTCCCCATAATTTTCTATTTCGTTACTCATTGTGACAAGTACAGCACCTAATTTCTTTAAGTCCCGGACCAAATCCGTCTGATATTGTTTTCCTTCTGCTGAACATGCCATAACAACCAGCGTCTTTTCTCCAATCAATACAGATGGTCCGTGTCTCACATCAAGAATGTGATGATAATTCGCACAGACTTGAGAAATCTCTGTAAAAGCCATAGCGCCTTCACTCGCAATACCCTGAAGCTCAGAGTCAGCTAGAACAACGACATTTTCCCATTCATAATTTGTTGAAATATTTTCAAATACTTTCTCATACTTTTGAACATAACTTTCTCCGAAGTCAATGGCATTTTTTATTTCATTAAGCAGATCATCGTCTTCTTTAATGATAGCTAGCAGAAGCAAATTCGCAGTATATAAATTTGTCACTGTCCTAGTCTGACAAACACTTTCATCAAAAGCCCACGGAATTTCAAGGGTTAAATCCGAACAATCTGCTAATTCGCTCCCTTGATTGGCAACAATGGAAATACAGGTCGTATTGAGTTCAGCTTTTGCTTTGTTAATCGCGATTATAACTTCACTCGTGCTGCCGGATCTGGATGGAGCCACAATTAATGTATTTTTCAGCAAATTTCTATACTGTGAAAAATTCAGCATTAAGTCACCTGCAGCAATTGAATTTGCCGGCAGGCCTAATCTTAGCTTTGCAGAAAGCTCCCCTGACTGACAAAGACAATATCCGGATCCACAGCCAACGAAGGTAACACTGTCAAATTTGTGAGCATGCCACAAATCTTTTATGTTCTCCGCTTTACTCATAAAATATTCATATGTCATCTTTAAAGCACTAAATTGCGATAAGATTTCTTTTTTTGTTAAATGCATCAAAATCACACTCCTAAAAAAATACTATTTCATACCAGTCATCGTCAATCCTTCAATAAATTGTTTCTGGAATATGAGATAAACAATAATAACCGGCAGCATCATCAAGAAAGCTACTGCCATGACCAGATTAAACTGCACCCCGTGCTGCGTGCTGAAAAAACTGAGTGCAAGGGGAACAGTCATTTTTTTCATATCATTTATGGCAATTAAAGGCCATACATAATCATTCCATTTTCCCATGAAGCTGAAAATTGCAAGTGCGGATAATATATTTCGAAGGTCTGGAACAATGATTCTAAAAAATATGCCGAACTCTCCGCATCCGTCTATTCTGCCCGCCTCCATCAGCTCATTTGGTATACCTTCAATATGCTGTTTGCAAAGAAATATGCCGAAAGCGCTTGTTATACCAGGTATAATTAAGGCCCAAAGGGAGTTCAGCAAATGAAGCTTTGAAGTAATCATATACAAAGGAATCATGATGACCTGAAATGGCAGCATCATGGTCGCAAGTATAATCATAAATAAAAAGTTTTTTCCCTTAAAATCAAATTTTGCAAATATATAACCTCCAAGAGCACTTGAGAATACAGTCATGATTGTCCCAATAACTGAAACAATCAAACTATTTTTTATCCAAAGAAAAAATGGTGTTTCATTTAAAACTTTAGCAAACGCTTCAAAAGTGAATTTTTCCGGAAAAAAAGTCGGGGGTACTTTAATGATTTCCAAATTGGATTTGAACGCGGATAAAATCATCCAGATAAATGGATAAAGCATAAATGCACCAAATATAAACATAGAAATATATACAAGTATATGAGTTCCCTTTTTATTCATAACAATCTCCTACCTTTTTTAATATTCCCAGTCAGCTTTGATTAGTTTGATTTGAATGAATGATATTACGAACATTATTATTAACAAAATGACTGATTCTGCAGAAGCATAGCCCATTCTCATAAATCTGAATGCATTATCATATATATGGAGCGAAATGACTTCCGATGCATAGTCCGGTCCTCCAAAGGACATGATTTGCACCTGCGCGAATATTTGAAAATAGGACAATATGGTCATAATCGACACAAATACGATGGTGCGGGTAAGTAAGGGTAATGTAATTTTGAAAAATATTACAAAGTTCGAAGCTCCGTCTATTTCGGCCGCTTCTATAAAGGTTTTCGGTATTCCCTGAAGACCTGCCATCACAAGTACAATATTATAGCCGATATCCTGCCACAAGGTCATTAATATAATAGCCGGGAGAACCAATTTAGGATCCGACAGCCAATATGTTGCCGTATCTACCCCAAATACTGATAGAATATTATTAAGAGTTCCGTACATTGGATTAAACATAGCCCTCCAAATAATAGCTGCTGCAACAATTGGAGAGATAGCCGGAAGAAAGAAAACCGTCCTGAAAAAATTCTGAAAGAATTTATTAACAATACTATTTATTCCTAAAGCAACTAAAGTGGAAACAATGAGATTAATACTAACAGCTGCTGTAACAAATACAAAAGTGTTCTTTAAGGATTTATAAAAAATTGGATCCTTGAAAAGCTCTATGTAATTTTTAAGTCCGACAAAAGGACTGGCAGCATTCAAAGGATTATAATTATAAAACGATAATCCGATACCAAAAATGATAGGCAGAAAAGAAAAAATAAAAAATAAAATCATAATTGGGGTCAATGAGAAAAATATAAATCTTTTTTTAGAATCACTCAAAAAGCTCGTTTTTTTGCTACCCATGCAATAACCTCCATAGATACTATCTTAGTTTTAGAATAATAGAGGCTGTAGTTTGTATAGTTTTATACAAACTACAGCTCATAAATTAAACGATTATATTATTGGGCCAGCATTCTATCAATCATTGTATTTGTATCTGCATCCAGATTTTTCAATGCTGTTTTAACATCTTCCGTCCCATCAACTGCTCTTTGAATGTGTGTATTGACAAAGGTCTTAAACTGGTCAATATCCTGAATTGGACCGATTGCCTTTGCATATTTCAGCATGCCTATAGTTGTTTTGAACATAGGCTGCGCTTCAACAAATTCTGGTGATTCTGCAACTGCCTTAATCGGTGGAATTGTATAAGTGGCCATATTCCACATTTTCATATTATCAGGATTTGTAATAAATTTTACAAAGGTCCATGCTGCTTCTTTATGCTTGCTGTTGTTAGAAACCACTTCCCCCCAACCAGGCTCAGAAGCAAAGTCTAAGTTTGATCCAGTGAAGGAAGGCATCGGGCCGTAGTCAAAATTGTCCAGTTTAAATTCATCTTTACCCTGTGCAATTGTCCAAGGTCCTCTGTAAGCCATGGAAGAGCTTCCTTTATAAAAGAAAGTATTATTATCTGTAGAATAATTGTCAACATGCTTCAAATCTGTAACTTTATATTTTACAAGTAAATCCACCATCTCTTGAAATGCTTTCTCTCCTTCAGGTGTCGAGAAATTTACATGCTTCTGATCTGCATTCCAATAGTTCCCGCCCTGCTGCATGATATTTGCCAGGAAAAAATATGTAACACTGTCATAAGAAATAAAGTCAAAACCTGCATGAGTTATATTGCCCTGTGAATCATATTTAGTGAGCTTTTTTGCTGCATCAATCAGCTCAGGATAAGTTTTTGGGAGCCCATCATAACCGACTGATTTCAAATCCTCTGGATAATACAAAACTCCGTTGCTTTCTACATTAACTTCACGCGGAACACCATAAAGCTTGCCATTTATGGTATACCCCATAGAAGCGGCTTCATAGTAGCTTTCATTAATCTCCTTCTGCATGTCCTGTGGAACTTCAGATAATAAGCCGTACTTTGCATAATTTCCTATCCAGCTTCCGAACATTTGCTGAACATCGCTTTCAGTTTTTGAAGAATATGCTGCTTTCAGCTTGTCCATGAATGCCCCATAAGGGAATGATTCATATTGCACTTTAATGTTTGGGTACTGTTTTTCAAATTCTGCAATTAACTTCTTATTTGCGTCGACAAAACTCGGATTCTGATAACTCCAGTAGACAATAGTCTGGACCTCCTCCTTAGCGACTGTCCCGGCAGCTTTTGAACCGTCACTGCAACCAGACATTGCAATGGCTAATACCATAATAAGACATAACAAAAGTGAGACTGACTTTAATGAGTTTTTTTTCAT
>CAZUGK010000159.1:0-2687 GCA_964619815.1 uncultured Clostridiaceae bacterium
GTGGGAGGATTACCTTACTTTGCGGGAAGATCATTTAAAGGGTATCCTTCCGGTGCCTGAGAGAAAATCTGCAGCCATTTTTCCTTTTGGGAGCATTGTATTCGTCGACATGGAGCACCACGAAATAGTTGATGTGGTAAATTATCTGAGAAAAATAGAAAACAACCTTGATAATGCAGACTATAGATTTGAAGAAAGCTATATGCTAAAAATTGGGGTCGATGAACCCTCTGTTGATTTCAACAGCATGTCGGTTACCGATTTTAGACCTCATCAGCTTGAGATACTCGCAATAATTCTGGCAAAATCGGTAGCTCTTGAAAAAGTAGAAACAGATCTTAACAACCTTCTGGATGAGGTAGAAATTATAGTTGATTTGCTGGGACGAGGCATATTGAATATCAGCGATGAGAAAATTGCCAAACTGTCAGCAAAAATTCTCGGTTTCAAGTTTGATACCATATCCTACATTATGCTTTTGGATAAACCGGATATTACATGGGAAAATCAAGAGGCGGAAACTCTTTACAACCAGCTTTCCCAGACTTATGAGCTTAAAGAAAGGTATGAAAAAATACAGTCCAAGACAGAGACTTTGATGGATATTACCGAGGTATTCACAAACCTTGCACAGCAGAAAAGAGGCAACAAGCTGGAATGGCTGGTCACCATACTTATAGGCTTTGAAATATTATTGACACTCATTGAATATATATTTTTAAAATAAATATAATAGAAACCAAACTCTTGCGCATATTGCAAGGGTTTGGTTTTTATTTTTTCTTAATAATTAAAGGCCGCTATTTCAAAGTATGCTTTCGGGTGTTTGCAGGTTGGACAAGCTTCAGGCGCTTCAGGTCCGGCATGAATATGCCCGCAGTTCCTGCATCTCCAAACAGTCTGCTCATCACGTTTGAATACCTTGCCTTCTTCAACGTTCTTCAGAAGAGCGAGATATCTTTCTTCATGCTCCTTTTCCACACCTGCTACCTTGTTGAAAAACTCTGCGATTGCTAAGAAGCCTTCTTCTCTGGCAGTTTTTTCAAATTCCTTATACATAGAGGTCCACTCATAGTTTTCCCCTTCTGCTGCATGCTTAAGGTTCTCCATTGTATTTCCTATACCGCTGAGAAATTTGAAAATCAGCTTTGCGTGTTCTTTTTCATTGTCTGCGGTCTCCTGAAAAATACCGGCTATTTGCTCATAGCCTTCCTTTTTTGCCGTGCTGGCATAATATGTATACTTGTTTCTTGCCTGCGACTCGCCAGCAAAAGCTGCCCATAAGTTTTGTTCCGTTTTACTTCCTTTAAGTTCCATTAAAAATTCCTCCTTTTATTAATAATGTGGGTTATTAATAAATATTATTTATTGAGAACAATTATGTCTAAATTTTATCATATAATTCCAGCAGTCGTCAAGCCGTTTTCTTGCTGAGCAACAGCTTGCTGAAGCTGCTGTATTTTTCTCTCAGGCTTTCTATATAGTATTCAAGATTGTTTCTTTCGTAATAGCCTTTCAGAATGTTGTCCAAACCATTGAGAGCATCCTTGACTTCATTTTCATTAAGCTCTTTTCTGCTTATTGCCTCGTTAAACTCGTCAATGTCGACAACATAATATCTTCCATCACCTTTGACAATAAAATCTATGTAAAGATCCTTCGCCTTCCAGAGCTTCCGTTCCTTGGAAACGCTGACCATATCCACGTAATACTTATATACTTCTGAAGGGTTGTATTGCAGCTTGGTCGATTGATGAAGCTTGTAAATGCCTATGTTTTCGTTTGGAAACAGGTTATATTCAACAGCCTCGTGATACTTGTGGTCAACATACTGCCTGTAATAATACAAGTAATTCTCATATACCTTCAATTCCTGAATTCTATAATCATGAATCCTTCCGTCTTTTCTGACACTTTCAATCATTCTATCAAAATCCAGAATAGTATGCTTCAAAAAAATCCCTCCTGCAAATCCACAATTACCCTTTTATTAAGTATATACAATAACACCTGTAATGGTCAACAGAATACCGTAAAATGAAATAATGCTACTATACATAAATCTATATATTAATACAAATAATATTTGTGTATATTAGTTAATAATCGTGTTTGTCCTACAGTTTCTAAGCAAAATATACAAGCAACGACAGATAATACTATAGACTATGTTAATGATTTATGTTAATATAAAGTTAAGTTAAGAGTATGTAGCCTGAAATGTTCGATATGCCTATATTTGAACCTACAGAACCATTTCGGGAATCCATGTACATGACCGGATACCAGGCCTCGATCACAGTTTATTTGCAGCAAGGGGAAGGTAGAAAGCCAAGTCAGGATACCCACCTAGCGAGAGCTAGGTGTCAAATTACCGCAAAACGGCATTTTGGGGAAAATCATACAAGAAGGGCTTTGGATTATTTCCAAAGCCTTTTTTGTATGATTTATCAGCTTTCTTTTATAAAATCCGCTGCACTCAAAGCAGTCTTTGTTACACTCCCGTCCGTTCTGACAATCTCAAAATTCAACCTTTCTACTTGAGTGTTTCCCCTTACCCGGACCTTGATGTCCGGAAATCTTCCGCTATTCTCAATAGTGATTTGAAGCTCTGAATAGCAGCCAGTTTTGTAATCATTGGTGCAGCCGTCATCGTTATACAATATATACTCGGCTTTTTTATGAAG
>CAZUGK010000159.1:2755-8695 GCA_964619815.1 uncultured Clostridiaceae bacterium
CGATAACAAGCATGCGGTCTTTTCTTATAAATACCGGAACCTCATTAAGATCAATTTCTATATACTGGTGCTCTGCCTTCATCAATTCATATTCCCGCACCAAATAGTTTGAGGCTTTCCACAGCAGCATGTCATCAGGAAGCCACACATACCTGCCCCGGGTATTTTCTGTATATATAGGACATAACATAATGGAATCCCCCAGAAGCAGCTGATCTTCCGTTCCTCTTGAGATTTCATCCCCATATTCAAAGGATAAAGGCAAAAAATACATGTCTCCGCGTATTGCAGCTTTCATGAATTCCGAGTATAAGTACGGCATCAGTACATACCTCATCCTGATTACATCCCGGAGAATATTCGTCGTTTCTTTCTCAAAAGCAAAAGGTTCCTGCCGTCTTGTACCCAAAGCCGAATGATTTCTGAACAGTGGTGCAAAAATTCCAAACTGCATCCACCTTATAAGCAGCTCTGAGCTTGCATCACCGCTGAAACCGCCAATATCTGCTCCACAATAGAGGAAACCGCACATGTTTATTGACGGCATCATTTTTATATTCAATAGCAGGTGCTCCCACCAGGAATGATTGTCGCCGGTCCATATGCCTGAATATCTGTGCATTCCAATGCAGGAAGCCCTTGAAAAGAGTAGAAACCTTTTATTTGGTGCAATTGTTTCCAACCCCTCTGCAGCCGCCCTTGTCATGTAAAATCCATATAGATTGTGCACTTTATCATGCTCCAGCATAATGCCGTCAAAATCATGGTAAAAACTGCCGTAATCCTCCGGCTTGTTGGATATTCCTCCGAAAGCATCCCTAAGCTCGAAAAAATCATACACATCCATATTTCTGCCTTCTGCAGCCTTTGCTTTTTCTATGGCACTATTCAGACCCTCTTCGCTATAAAAAATCGCAGGCTCGTTCATGTCATTCCAAAAACCGTCAATGCCGCAGTCAGTAAGAAGCTTGTATTTTGAACCGAACCACTTACTTGCCTCCGAGTTCAGGAAATCCGGAAAGTGAACCTTCCCCGGCCATACTGCAGCTACAAAAGGATCACCGTTGGCAGTCTTGCAGAAAAAGCCGTGTTCAAGCCCTTCCTCATATATATCATAGTCTTTTTCTATCTTTACCCCTGCATCAATAATCGGGACCAAACGAAAGCCCTTTTTCTTTAAATTTGCGACAAAACCCAGAAAACCAGGGAAACTATCCCTATCAATAGTAAAATCCTTAAAGCCCTCCATATAGTCAATATCCAGATATATGGCATCACAGGGTATGTCATGCTGCAGGAAACTCTCAGCCAGTGCATTTACTTCTTCCGCATCGGCATAGCTCCATCGGCTCTGCTGATATCCGAAGGCCCATTTAGGAGGCACATACGGGGTGCCTATAAGGCTTATGAAGCTCCTCACTATGTTTCTCGGGCATTCTCCCTTTATCACATATATATCGGCATCCCTGCCGCATACTGTTATTTCCAATATATCCCTATGCATAAACCCCGCATCAAAAATTACCCTTCCGGGAAAATCAACGAAAATTCCGAAGCTTTCCGGCCCATCCACCAGCAGAAAATTATGAGCCCCATACAAGGATTTTTTATCCGGAGTATGTACGGCATCATCGGAACAATAAGAATGGTACAGGCCACCCCTTTTATTAATTCCCCCTTGGTTTTCCCCCAGGCCATATAAAACAGTCTTGGGGTCCATGACATGTCTGATTTTGATGCTGTCTCCAAAACCAATCTCCAAATGCTCCATAGTTTTATTCTCTAACGGGATCCCCCTGTCAGCCACTACGGAGGATGTATTTATCGGATTGCCGATGCTGTACTTAAGAATCTCTTTATTTATTTCAAAAACTTTCAATATACGTACCTCCAGCCTTTACTTTATTGAACCGTCTGTAATTCCTTTAATAATGTGCTTTTGAGCAAAAATATAAAATACTACAATGGGTACCATCGCTATGACAAGCCCCGCTAAAGCCAAGTGCCATTTCTTTGAGAACTGCCCGAAGAAAAAGAACATCTTAAGAGGTATTGTGTGCCACTCAGGCTTGTTGATTACAAGCTGGGGGAGCAGGAAGTCATTCCATATCCACATTATGTTTAATATGCCTACAGTAATAGCTGTCGGCTTTAAAAGCGGAAACACCACATACCAGAATACCTGCAGCGTATTGCACCCATCTATGACTGCAGCCTCCTCCAGTTCGCGGGGTATTGCCTTGACAAAGCCATGGAACAATATTATCGACAAGCTGGCACCAAAGCCTACATACATGAAAATCAGCCCATAAGGATTCAGAAAGCCTAATTTTCCCATTATTTTTATCAAGGGAAGCATTACAGACTGGAATGGAATAAGCATGGCTGCAGCAAAAAACATGAATATCCCTGTGCTTATTCTTGATTTTGTCCTGACCAGCATCCAGGCTGCCATGGAAGTAAGCACTATTATCAATAATGTGCTCGACACAGTTATAAGGAAGGAATTCGTAAAGGAATGGAAAAAGTCAAGCTGAATGAAAGCTTCCTTGTAGTTTTTCAAACTGAAAAACTTGCCGAAAGGAAGGCTCATGACATTTATGAAAATTCCCTTCTGGGTCTTAAAGGAATTTGTAAAAACTATATACAAAGGAGATAAAAACAATACAGTAAGCAGACAGGCTAAAATATACAACCATGTTCTGCTGCGCTTATTGCTTTTCATTACATCTCTACCTCCCTTTGCTTGCTGTAGTATATTTGTGTAAGTGTTATAAGTGCTACTGTTATAAGGAACAGAACCGCTTTCGCCTGGGCTATTCCCAGCCTGTTGAAAGTAAAGGCCGTAGTGTAAATATTCAATGCGAGCATCTGGGTCGAATGATACGGCCCCCCTGCCGTAAGTGCAAGATTCTGGTCAAAGAGCTTGAAAGAATTTGATAAGGTAAGAAAGACTCCTACAGTAACTGCCGGTGCGACCAAGGGTATGGTAATGTGCCTCAGACGCTGGAAGCTATTTGCTCCATCTATTGCGGCAGCTTCATTAAGTGACTCCGGGATATTCTGAAGAGCAGCAATATATATGACCATCATATAGCCTGCCAGCTGCCAGGTCATAAGTATTGCCAAACCCCAGAAACCGGTACTGGTTGTCGAGAGCCAGCCCTGCATGAATTCCCAGCCCAGTTTGCTGCCTATGGACTCAAAGGCCTTTGTAAATATGAACTGCCATACAAAGCCTAAAATCAAACCTCCTATCAGATTCGGCATAAAGAATATGCTGCGCATAAAATTACTGAATTTCAACCCTCTGGTAACTAAAAGCGCAAGCCCGAAGCCCGTCAGATTTATAGTAACAACAAGTACTACAGTGATTTTTGCCGTAAATATGAACGAATCAATGAACTCCTCCCTATTGCTGAAAATCTCCGTATAATTGTCCAGTCCTGCCCATTTGACTTCATTGGCTATACCGTTCCAATCAGTAAATGAATAATAAATGCCAAGCAGTGCAGGTATAATTACTACAACAAGGAATACAATCAATACCGGTGCAATGAAAATAGCAAACCAAAGCCTTCTATTCCTCATACTACCCTCCCCCTTCAAGTACTGTCATTCTGATTTTTCCAGTGAAACCTTATAACTCTAATTATATTATATCTGCAGGAATTGTTCGACAGAACAATTGAGGAGGGTACAAACCCCCCTCATTTTATATCCGCTATGCTATTTTCTGTTTTCTTCCCATTTGGCTTTTGAGTTTGCTAATACATCTTCCCATTTTGTTTCCCCGGCAAAGTACTTCTGCAGCTCTACTCCGAGGACTTCCATACCCCAGCCTGTAGGATAGCCCATGAATACCCAGGTCATAGTCCTGCCTTGATCTGCATATCTCTTAACTGCCTTACCAAGCGTATCCTTCGGCTCAAATCCGTCATATCCCTTCAGAGGCGGTATAAAGAAGAACCTATTAACTACAAAATCCTTGCCCTTATCTGAAGTGTACAGCCATTTCAGGAAGTCTTTTGCAGCTGCCTTGTCTGCATCCTTGCTGTTCTTGTTAATAGCCCAGTACATTGGTACACCTACGGGAATACTGTCTTCCTTTACACCTTTTACGGGCATTGGAAGTATGTCAAGGTTATTTGCAACCGCTTCATCTATGCCGTTTACTTCATTAAATATCCAGTTGCCCTGCTGAATCATAGCGACACGTTCTGTTGCCAGTCCCTCAGCTACCTGTCTTGAATATGTTACTGCATTCAGCTTTCCTTTTGATTTTGCAAAAGGTGAGTAGTCAGCCTGCAAATCAACTAGTGCTTTTAACGCGTCCCCATGTTTGAATTCTATAGTTTTTGCGTTGAAGGCTTCTATCGAACTTCCGAATTCCTGGTTCAGTACTGCATTTGAAGTGTGTAAACCAGTTACCCAGGTTTCCTTTGCAGGATAGTCAAATACAGCTTCAAGTACCGGGAATTTATCCTTCAATGCACCGGACTTAATCTTTGCATCCAGGTCCTTTACAGCTGCTTCGAGGCTGGCATAGTCTGTTATCTTGGAGCCGTCTATTCCCGCTGCTTCAAATATCGCCTTATTGTAAATAAAACCATAACCCTCTATGTTGAAAGGTAAACCATATATTTTATTATCTATCGTAACCCCTGACAATACACCGGATACCGCATCGGATACCCATGGCTGGTCGCTAAGGTCCTCAAGCTTTGACATCCAGTCCTGCACATCCTGAGGTCCTCCGATATTATATATGTCCGGCTCACTGCCTGACTGGAACTTTGCTCTTAAGGCTGCGCCGTAATCTTCGCCGCCTCCGACGGTTTGAATATTAATCTTTACATTTGAGTTTTCTGCTTCATAGGCTCTTGCTGCCTCATCCAATTCCTTGGCTATTTCTACCTTAAATTGGAAGATATCCAGCTCAACCTTTTCAGCTGCTTGTGTCGTCGCCGGCTCCGCAGGTGCTGCTGCAGGCGCCTTGCTTGCACAGCCTGCCAGCATCGGAATCAAAAGAATAAATACCATAGCCAGGCTCAATACTTTGATAGTGCCCTTCTTCACAAATACTTCCCCCTTATTATTTTTTACTGATAGCTTTGTGCAACCGGTTGCACAAACATGCAAAGAACTTAATTTAATTATAATACTTAGCAGCTGTTTGTCAATTACATATTTAGAATATTTTATTATCTTTGTATTATATTAACTGTAGACTTTCTGGCTCTAAGGCTGGCCGGAATAATGATATGCTTTTTACGGCCATCTGTTTCCTCCAGTTGATTGATTAGAGTTTCACTGGCGTTATACCCCAGCTCGTATACAAAGATTTGCATTGAAGACAGAGGCGGGTCCACATAGCTGGCTAACGGAGTGTCATTAAAGCCGATTATTGAAATATCCTCGGGGATTGAGAGCCCCTGCGCCTTTATTGCCCTCATAGCTCCGAAGGCCATAAGGTCGTCCGCTGCAACAATGGCAGTTGGAGGAACTTTTTGTTCTATAAGCTTTTTTGCAGCATTATATCCCCCTTCCTCCACAAACTCGCCAAGGCTCAAAAGCTCTTTGCCGAACTTTATGCCATAGGTATCAAGAGCCTTCTTATAGCCTTTGAACCTTTCCCCCATGAACACATATGAAAATTCGCCGCCGATGAAGCCGATTCTTTTATGACCCAGCTTTATAAGATATTCCGTTGCCTGGAAGGCTGCTTCCTGGTTGTCATTATCCACCCAGTTCACATCCTCCATATTGCTGGGCTTTCCTACAACGACAAAGGGAAAATGCTTTTTACGAAGGCTTTCTATCGTCTTGTCCCCTATCCTGGAGGTCAGCAGAATAAGCCCGTCCACTCTTTTCTCATTAACGAGGCGGCTTGTTGCCTTATATTCCTCTTCGCTGCTGCTGCCGGTAGAAAAAAGTACA
>CAZUGK010000160.1:0-8632 GCA_964619815.1 uncultured Clostridiaceae bacterium
TGGCAATTGCAAGGGCCGTAGCGAAAAATCCGCTGCTGCTGCTTTGCGATGAGCCAACCGGAGCTCTTGACTTCAAGACCGGCCTGCTTATTTTATCCTTGCTGCACAAAATCAATCGCCAGTTTCATAAGACGGTCGTTATAATAACTCACAATATGGCAATAGGCGATATGGCTGACCGTGTTATAAAAATGCGAAGCGGACGGATAGTTGAAATAAAAGAAAATGAGAACCCTATTCCTCCCGAAAGGATTGAATGGTGATGAAAAAGCTGGATGTCAGACTGCTGCGAATGGTAAAGCATTCAAAGGGACAGTTCATTTCAGTTGCAGTAATTGTTGCCGTTGCATTATGCATATATATAATGTTCAATATGACAACTATCAATATCAGAAACGCAGTGGAACACTATTATGATACCACCAATATTGCCGATCTGCAGGTTGAGCTGCTGAGGATACCGCAGACAGCCATTGATGATTTGAAGTCTGTTCCGGGGATAAGCGAAGTTCAAGGAAGAATCAGCAATGATGTGCGGCTTGAGGTTGCTGATAAGGATGAGAAGGTAAGCATCAGGATTATTTCAATTCCTGAGGACGGCGGAGAGATAAACAAGCTGTATGCTCCCGAGAGCGGTATTCCTGAATTGGGTAATGATGATGTGATATTGCTTGAGCAATTTGCAAAGGCAAGAAAAATAAAGGTGAATGACATTATAACACCATATATCAATGGGAGAAAGTATAACCTGAAGGTTGCGGGTATTGCTTCCAGCTCGGAATTCATATACCTTATGGAGAACGAGCAGGCACTGTTAACTGTTCCTGAAAGGTTTGGAGTGGCATATGTAAGTGAGCCCTTTGCACAATCGGTATTCGGCTATAGGGGCAGCTACAATGAAGTGCTTATAACCTTGAAGGATCAGAGCAACATAGACGACATAGCCGACCAGGTGGAAAAAAAGCTGGATAAGTATGGTGTAAAAAAGATTACAAAGCTGGAGGATCAGCTAAGCAACAATATTCTGGTGCAGAAGGTAGACGGAATTGAAAAGATGTCGGCTGCCCTGCCGGTATTATTCCTGGTGGTGGCTGCAATAATAATATCAATTATGCTGTCAAGGATTGTCAACAATGACAGGATGGCTATCGGTGTATTGAAAGCTATAGGATACGGCAATAAAAGAGTTCTATCCCACTATACAAAATATGCCCTTGCAATAGGGCTTATAGGTTCGATTGCCGGAATTGCAGGCGGATTGCTGTTATCAAACCCTTTGAGTCAAGTATTTGTTTCCTATTTCAATATGCCTCTTGCCGGAATTGAAGTACACTACAGCTATATATTAAACGGCATTTTTCTAACCAGCTTTTTCTGCATTTGCTCGGGACTCTTCGGTGCCCGGGGGATTATCAGAATCATGCCTGCCGATTCAATGCGGCCTGAAGCTCCGAAAGCAGGCAAACGAATCCTGCTTGAAAGGTTTACCTTCCTTTGGAGAGGGCTTCCCTTCAGTTGGAAAATGGTAATAAGGAATATAATGCGAAACAAAAGAAGGTTTGTATTTCTTGTGCTTGGCCTGTCAATGGCTTATGCGATTAATACAGTGCCGCTGTATATGTATGATGCCATGACAAGTGTTTTTGAGCTTCAATATGATGAATATCAGAAGATGGATTATACTGTAGAGTTCACAAAGCCGCTAAATGAAAGGGCAATAAAGGATATAAGCCATTTGATAGATGCAAAGCTGATTGAACCGAAGCTGGAGTATCCCTTCGAGCTTACAAACGGTTGGAGAAAAAAAGCGGTAGGTATCATCGGTTTGCCCCAGGATACGGCTTTGTACAAGTTCGTGGATAGAGACAACAACGTTGTAAGTCTGCCTGACAAGGGAATTTTCATCACTGAAGCACTTGCAAAAACGCTCAAAGTGAATAAAGGAGAGACAATAGTAATACGGAATTTTTTACCGGGTAAAAAAGATGTAACGCTCCAGGTAACAGATATAGTAAAGCAGTATCTTGGAACAAATGCCTATATGAATATTGACGCCATGGAAGAGCTGCTTATGGAAAAGGATATGGTTACAGGGGTAAACCTTATGTCGTATGACGACCTGAAGGAAAAGCTTAAGAACGTTAAAAACATAGCAGCAGTCCGTTCCATTGATGATATCAAAAGCTCCTTTGAGGAGTATCTGGACACAATGGTTGCGGCATTAAGTGCATATATGTTGTTCGGCGGAATACTGGGGTTTGCTCTTATATATAACGCTACAATTATTGGAATATCTGAACGGACTAATGAATTTTCATCTCTGCGTATTATGGGCTTCGATAAAAAGGATATATACGGAATGATAGGCAAGGAAAACTCTGTAATGACCGGAATTGCTATATTGGTTGGAATTCCTATGGGGGCGGGTATGATCAGCGGCATAGTCGAATCCTTCAGTTCGGAAATGATAACGCTTCCTGTCATATTAACGCCAGGGATATTTGTGAAGGCAGCTGTGGCTTCGGTTATATTTGTAATAATCGCACAGCTGGCTACGAGAAAGAAGATATATAATTTGAACTTTATAGATGCATTGAAGAGTCGTATATCTTAAGGGGGAGTGAAAATGAAGAAAAAAATCATATGGATAGCTGTTGTTCTGGTAGTGACCGTTATTGCCGTATACAAGATAAAGTCGGGCGGACAGGCGGCGGATGTAGAACTGAAAAAGGTCACTAAGGGAGATATTGTTGAATATGTTGAGGAAACGGGAGATGTGATGCTTGAAGAAAAAACAGAAATATATTCAACATCAGCAGGAAAGGTCATAGAGGTAGTGAAAAATACAGGTGAGGCAGTAAAAGCGGGGGAAACGCTTGTTAGAATGGATAATGAGGATATACTGCTGCAGATAAAAGCCCTGGAAGCACAAAAGCTTTCTGTAGCTGCAAAATATGACGAGGCAAAAAGCACGACAGACGAAGATGAAATACGCAGGCTAAATGCGCAGCTCAGTGCAGCAGAGGCAGCTTATGAAGAGTCCAAAAGCACAATGGAAAATAACAAGGTACTTTATGAGGCAGGGGCTGTAAGCCTGGAAACATATAAAAGCTCCGTTACAAAGCTGGCGTCGGCAGAAGCAGCCCTGGAGACAGCAAGAAGCAATCTCAGCGCCGCAGAAAAAGGTGCATCTGCAAATATAAGAAAGCAATACGAGGCACAGCTTTCAGAAATACAGACCAGGATAGAGCAGCTGGAGAAAAAATCAGAAGAAATGGTGGTAAAATCACCTATCGACGGCTTGATAATGGAATCGGAAATTGAAACAGGCAGTATTGTCCAGATGGGATCGAAATTATTCGAAATAGGCGGCTCCAAAGGATTCTACATCGAAAGTGATGTACTGGTTGAGGACATAGCAGGAATAAAGGCAGGTTCTCCTGTAATAATAGAAAATGAGGACCTGGGAATAAAGGATGTTAAGGGGACAGTGAGAAAAATACATCCAAAGGCTGAGAGCAAGATGTCTGATCTTGGTATAGAACAAAAGAGGGTTAAAGTAGAAATTGACCTGGATAACACGGTGGAAGGACTGAGGCCGGGTTATGAGCTGACTGTTAAGATTATTACACAAAGCAGGAAGGATACTCTCCTGGCAGATGAAAAAGCAATCTTCAATTATCAAGGAAAAGACTACGTATTTGTTAATGAAAATGGGGTTGCGAAGCTAAGAGCCATTGAAAAGGGACTTGAGAGCGAAAATATGGTTGAGGTGCTGAAAGGATTGAAGGAAGGGGAGGAAGTCGTTATATCTCCTGCTGAGACCCTTGAAGAAGGAACAAAGTTGAAATAACAAAGAGGCTTATA
This sequence comes from uncultured Clostridiaceae bacterium, assembly GCA_964619815.1. Classification (GTDB taxonomy): domain Bacteria; phylum Bacillota; class Clostridia; order Lutisporales; family Lutisporaceae; genus BRH-c25. The sequence goes on from CAZUGK010000160.1 coordinate 3,868, forward strand.
ACAAGCCTCTTTTAATTTATCCGTATAATGCTACCTTATTGCCCTGAAAACACCTATAACCTTGCCCAGTATCGAAAGCTCTTTTACTATGATTGGCATGAGGTAGGGGTTTTCCGGCTGCAGCCTGAAATAATCCTTTTCTTTATAGAAGGTTTTTACTGTTGCTTCATCATTAAGCAGTGCTACGACAATATCCCCGTTTTTTGCTACCGACTGCTGTCTTACAATAACATAGTCACCGTCAAATATACCTGCGTTTATCATGCTGTCTCCCTTTACCACAAGCATAAATGCATCCTGGTTTCCAACAAAATCTACAGGAACCGGAAAGGAATCCTCTATGTTTTCCTCGGCAAGAATAGGAAGACCTGCAGTTACTTTACCCACAATAGGAAGCTCAACCATTTCCTTTTTGGATACAACCGAGCTGCTGCCGTCAAGTACTTCAATAGCACGCGGCTTAGTCGGATCTCTCCTGATATAGCCTTTCCTTTCAAGCCTTTCAAGATGTCCATGGACAGTAGAAGTCGATTTCAGCTTGACAGCATCGCAGATTTCCCTGACAGATGGGGGATAGCCCTTTTTGTTGATTTCTTTTTTTATAAAACTCAATACTTCTAATTGCTTTTTACTTAAATCATCTACATTCATATTATTAACACTCCATTTTCTTTGTATGGATTGCCTGAGCACTGTTTTCTTCGTAATTATATCACAATAATTTCTAAATTTCAAACATATGTTCGCAGTTTTATCTAATTTAAACACAACAAGCATGGAAAAATCAACGTAAACCATTGTAAATACAGGGTTACACATATATTCAAAATTATATAAAATTTTCCTTGACACAGTACATATGTTCGTATAAAATAGAAACAAGAACAAATGTTCGTATGGGAGGCAATATAATGAAAAGATATATTATTAAAAGTAAAATAAGATTTCTGGTTTCTGTCAGTTTAATTATGATTGTTGCTGTGTCATCACTTTTTACTTTAGTGGTTAGCGCCAGGGGAAATAATGAAGTATCACTGGTACCTGAATACGTAGAAGAGGGAGACACCTTATGGAGCATGTCAAAAAATCACGCAGAAGATATGGACATAAGGGATTATATATCAAGAGTCATGGATATCAACCAGTTGAAAAGTGCGAATATAAAACCAGGCGAACTTATATACTTTCCCGACTATAACTAAAAGGTGCATATAATACGTATTACATGCACCTTCGAATGAAATATTATAATTTTACTTTATTACCAGCTCTTCAATATCCTTTTTAGCAATAGCCATTCTAATATTGTTAGTTATTATCGGCATTTTTTCCATTATGGTTACAAGGGGCTGATAAGCATTGCCTATAGCAATAGTTTTCTCTAAATCTACAACTTCTTTTGAATCATCAATTATAAGCTCATATTTCAAAAGCTTTATCTCATAACCGTTATGGCTTGTTTCGAGGGAACAGTAAGCTTTTGCACACTCCTTGCCTTTATCGGAACCGGTAAATATAAGAAGGTTGTCTTCGATACACTCGAAATGGAGAACGGGTATCTTCCCGGTTTCTTCTTCAATATAATCACTGAGTACATCTTTCAGGCTATAGTCATCAACAACTATTCCATATTCAAAGGTTCCTTTTACAATACTTTCAGCACACTGCATTATTCTGTCTATATTGCGATAAAACCATTTTTCCTTGTCAATTCTCTTACCAAACACCATAGTCCTGGGAACAATTATTTGCTTTTGATCCTTATAAAAAGCAATGGCTGAGAATCCGTCATACCGGGCATCCGGTATTATACCTAATTTTTCATACTCAGGAGGCTCATATTCACTATTTAAAACCACATCAACGTTAATAGAGGAATCATAATTTCCGATTGTAATTTTGTCAGAGCTTAGATATTTAATATAAAGCTTATTTTTAATTTCTTCGCTTAAATCAAGTTCTTTTTTATCTTCTTTAGAAGTATTCCCCTTGCCTGAAATCAATGAATTAGTGTCGATTTTATTATCCCTTTCGATCATATCAAGGGAACTGTCAAATAAAAGGGAGGGGTATTGATTTACATAGTGGTCAATAGTTTTAGTCTTTAGCTTGATAATATTGTCATATAGAATATATTCCTTCTTATCAATAAGCTTCTTAAAAATTATATCCCACTTGATAATTATTTTGCCGTCCCTGTTAATGAGAGGTATTCCGTTAACTGTATCCAATATGCTATATAATATTTCCTTTACCTTGCTTTTTTCAAGATACTCATTTGTCCTTGCCAATACCTGATAGGCAATAACCATTATATATATTAGGGTTGTCAGCAGCCAAGGTGTGTTATAGTTAATATCAAACAACTTAAAGAAGATGAGCTCAATAATTAAGAGGAGAAAGTATACTGCGAATATAAATAAATTAGTAGCTACGCTGAACAATATAACACCGCCTTTTTATAGTAATAGATTATAGCCTTACATTAAATATATCGGCATATATGTATATTTCTTTAAAAGATTTGTATTCTTTTATTTATGCATTGTAATAACTGCAATTATTTTATTATAATAATAGTTGAAAGAAAAATAAAACGGAGGGCATAAAATGGCTTTTAAAAAAGAATGTGTTCTAATGGACAGAGAGTGTATTGACTGCGGAGAATGCGATAGATGCGATCTGGACCCGAGTAAAATATGCGACAACTGCTGTGCCTGCATTGACAAGGATGCAGATTACAAGAGTATTGAGATAGATGAGATAATAGAGGATGAAAGTATGCTGGAAGCAGCAGGGGACCTTGATGATTGGAAGTATGAGGAAGACTATATAGTAGATTACAGCGAAGATAAACCTCTTAAAGAGGATAGAAGGACAAATAGAAAAATGCAAGAAGGAGATAATTAACATAAAAAAATTTATGTTAATTATCTCCGGTATTAATCATCTTCCTCGGAGAGAGGATTAGATTTTACAGCATTTCTTAATATATCATCATCAAGATGAGTGTATATCTGAGTAGTAGAAATGTTTTCATGGCCAAGAATCTGCTGCAGTGACCTGATATCAACCTTGCCGTATTTGTACATAAGGGTGGCTGCAGTATGTCTTAGTTTATGGGTAGAGTACTTGTCCACATCCAGGTTGGAAATACCTATATATTTTTTGACCAGGTACTGTACGGTTCTCTTACTGATTCTGCTTTTTCGTTCACTTAGAAACAACGCGTTCTTATCCTTAACCCCATCAGCAGGACGAACCTTAAGGTAATTTGATATAGCTTCTATACACGCCTTGTTAAGATAAACGGTTCGTTCCTTATTTCCCTTGCCGACAACAGTAAGCAAATCTCCACTTATTTTGTTAATATCTATGCCGACCAGCTCAGAGAGACGAAGACCGCAGTTCAAAAATAAAGTTATTATCGCATAATCCCTTTCTTTATTTTCACCTTCGATAGAGCCCAAAAGCTCCTTACTTTCGTCCAAAGTGAGGTATACGGGATGTCTCGAGTTAATTTTTGGCGATTCCAATTCTATGCTTGGATTCTCATCAATCAGCTTCATTTTATGAAGGTATTTGAAGAAGGATCTTAAGCATGCTACTTTTCTTGCCCTGGCATAATTTTTATTATCTCTCTGGTTGGCAGCGAAGGAGAGGAAGGAGTAAAAGTCAGCCAGGCTTACATTATTGAGTATGTACGCATCAATATCATCAACCGGTATTTCCTCAATTGGCATATCGGTTGCTACATAGCCGCGTTTGATTTTTAAAAATTTAAAGAATAGGGTTAAGTCGTAACCATAAGCACTAATTGTATTTTTGGATCTGCCGCGGATGGTTTCCATGTATTCAAGGAATTCAGTTGCAGCAGTTGGAAGTTTATTCATATTACATAGCCTCTTTCTTATCAAAATTTACAAACATTGCGCGAAATAAACATTTCGTGCAATTAAATATTCGCTGTAGAGGGGGTAAAATCCTGCTTAACTGGCAAATTTTCTATGCTTGTTAATAAAAATATTTTTAAATTAATTTTTTTACAAAATACTTTCATACAATAATTTATCGTCCATAATTTCGAATTTCTTATTGGATTTTTATATCTGACCTTTTATCATTTATTTCTGTAATTTTCATATAAGTTTCTTATTTTTACCCGTCTTGCATATTTAAGCTCCAATAACACTAATTTTCATTGGGTATTTGTGCATTACCTTAACAAAAAAAACCGCTCTAAAACAATTTAAACGCGTCGTTTTTTTTGATCAAGAAGAACTTCTACTTTTTACACTCCTTATTAATTATGGCAGGTCTATTAGTTCTTTTTCTTTTTTTAAGACTGCATTTTCATAAACCTCGATTTTGTAATCGAGCCGTTCAAGCGTCTTTTGCATCTCTTCCAATTTGTCGGCAAGCTGTTTCCGCTGCTCTTTCAGAATCTCTTTTCTGGTTTCAACGGTTTTATCGCCCTGCTGGCACAGTTGGACATATTCAATCAGTACTTCAATTGGAAGGCCTGCGCTCCGCATACATTTGATAAATTCGACCCAATTGCAGTCTTCTTCCGTATAATCCCTAATTCCGCTTTGATTGCGGTGCACATTGGGAATCAGTCCGACACGTTCATAATAACGTAGTGTATCCACCGAAAGTTCAAATTTTTTACTCACTTCTGCAATGTTCATGCGATTTCACCTCCTGCCCAAAACTCGTGGTCACGGGGCTGAAAGCCCCGAAACTACGGCATTTTTTCAGCGAC